>CAZIZD010000017.1:20434-22498 GCA_964543615.1 uncultured Alcaligenaceae bacterium
GCGTCACGTCGGAGGCGCCGCCGTTCGGGTTCGTCGACGAAAAGGGCGAACTCGTGGGCTTCGACATCGACGTCGCCAAGCTCCTCGCCAAGGCCATCTTCAACGACGACTCGCCCAAGCGCATCGAGTTCGTCAAGCAGGGCTTCGCGGCGCGCTGGCCGAACGTCGAGTCGGGAGCGGTCGACATCGGCATCCAGGTCACCACGATCCTGCCGGACCGCGTGCTTCGCGTCGCCTTCACGCGCCCGTACATCGACAGCGGCATCGTGCTCATCGTGCGCAAGGACTCGCCGTTCAAGAAGCTCAAGGATCTCGACGACGCGAAGTACACCACCGCGCTCCTGACCAACCCGCAGCAGGCCGAGCGCGCCAAGAAGTTCTTCCCCAAGGCCAAGACGCAGATCTTCGACTCGGTGGCAGCGCAGTTCACCGCGGTCAAGTCGAACCGCGCGGATGCCGCCCAGCTCGACACGCCGGTGGCGCGCTGGTACGTGAAGCAGAATCCCGACATGCGCATCGTCGAGGAAGCGCTGGTCCCGCCGACCAACAACGCGGTCTTCATGAAGATGGGCGACTTCAAGATGTGGCTCGCCATCGACACGCTGGTCGGCGAGATGACGGGCGGCAGCCTCCACAACGAGTACTCCGCCCTCTACGAGAAGTGGTTCGGCGAGAAGCCGCACCACGGCAAGTACTACTACGGCAAGTAGCTCGTCCGAGCACCCGGGACTCGCGGCGATGGAGTGGTGGATCATCAAGCTGCGCCTGTTCGCCAGCATCTATCCGCAGATGCTGGACGCGCTCGGCGTCACGGTCACCATCGCCGCGGTGTCCCTGCCACTGGCCGTTGCCCTGGGCGCGGTCATCGCGGCGCTGCGCATGTTCCTCCCCAAGCCCGTCGGCGCGCTGATCGGCTTCTGGATCGAGATCATGCGCAACACGCCGCTCCTCCTTCAGATGTTCATGCTGTACTTCGCGCTGCCGATGATGGGGTGGCGCCTGGATGGCGTGTACTGCGGCATCCTCGCCATCGCCTTGCAGCACTCGGCGTTTCTCGCCGAGACGTTTCGCGGCGCCATCGAGACGATCAGCCGCCGCCAGTGGGAAGCCTCCCGCGCCCTGGGAATCGCCGATTCCACGGCGCTGTGGCACCTCATCCTTCCGCAGGCCGCGGTGAAGGTAGCCGCCCCCATCGGCAACCAGCTCATCATCCTGGTCAAGGACACCTCGGTCGTGTCGGGCATCGCCGTGCTCGACCTCACGCTCACCGGCAAGATCATCCTCGAGCGCAACGCGGCATCGTTCGAGGTCTTCCTGGTGGTGGCGTCGTTCTACCTCGCGCTCACGGTGATCCTCGGCCTTGTCGTGCGCTGGATCGAGAACAAGACGCGCGCGATGGCGGGCTGACCGTGAACGTGCTGATGCAAAGCCTGCCGTATCTCGCCAAGGGCGTGGTGCAGACCATCCTCATGTCCGTGCTGGCGATCTCGATCGGCTCGGTCCTCGGCCTCGCGCTGGGGCTCGCGGCCGGATCGCGCAGCAGGCCGGTGAGGGGTGCGATCGACACGTTCATCTTCCTCACGCGCGGCATCCCGATCCTGGTGCTGATGTTCATCACCTACTACGCCTTCCCCGCGATGGGCTATCGCGTGTCGAGCTTCACGGCGGTCACGGTGGCGCTCACGCTCTATGCGGCTGCCTTCTACACGGACGTGATGCGCGGCGCCTTGGCCGCGGTTCCGCGCGGGCAACTGGAAGCGGCGCGCAGCCTGGGCATCGCCAGAGTCCCGACGGTCTTCCACATCCTGTTGCCGCAGGCGATGAAGTCGTCGATCCCGCCATGGCTCAACACGTCGATCGTGATGGTGAAGAGCACGTCGTACGCCGCGATCGTCGGCGCCTGGGAGCTCACGTACGCGGCGAAGGAGATCGTCGAGCGGACGCTCGCGACCTTCGAGATCTTCGGCGCCGTCATGGCCGCCTACTTCATCATCTGCTATCCCATGTCGCTCCTGTCGCGCCGCCTCGAGAAGCGGACGGCGGTCGTCCACTAGCCCCCCTGCC
>CAZIZD010000018.1:0-14309 GCA_964543615.1 uncultured Alcaligenaceae bacterium
AGGATCGACGTGATCGCCCCCCCGAACAGGGCGCCCCAGTAGATGCACGACAGCATGATGATCGCCGACGTCGGCGGCATCGAGAACGTGAGGGGCAGAAGGATCGCCACGCCGTTCGCGCCGCCCAGGCCCGGCAGCACGCCGATCAGCACCCCGAGCAGGATGCCGACGAACATGAAGAGGACGTTTTTCCAGGACAGGGCGACTGCGAAGCCCCCCATCAGGTTGCCGAGATCTTCCATGGCGCGCGCTTCCCCTTAGAAGCCGAGCATGCGCTCGACGGGTCCCTTGGGCAGCGGCACGAGGAACCAGATTTCGAACAGGACGAAGATCGCCGCCGGCACGCTGATGCTCACCACCGCGGCCGGCAGGACCTTGTACTTGCCCTGGAGGATCATGAAGCCCGCGATGTAGATCGCGGAGGCGACGTAGATGCCGATGAAGGCGATCAGCGCGACGTAGCCGATCGTGGGCAGCAGCATCGTGAGGACGGGCCGCAGGTCGGCATGGCTCACGAACACCTTGCCGGCGAGCTTGCGCCACTGCAGGATCGTCGACAGCGCCACCCACCCGCCGGACGCCGCCAGCGCCCACCCGATCATGTTCGGGAAGTAACCCGACTGCGGCCCGTCGCTCCCCCACTCGGCGCCGACGCGGTGGCTGTCGTACACGACCACGAGACCGATGGCGACGATGACGAGACCCGTGATCAGCTCCATCCAGCGGGTCGTGACCGCACCGCCCGCTTCGTTGTGTTCCGTCATCGTCGCGCTCCCCTGATTGACTTACTTGGCGATGAACCCGGCTTCCTGCATGAGCTGCTTGTGCGTGTTCTCCGCCTCCGTGACCCACTGCACGTACTCCT
Organism: uncultured Alcaligenaceae bacterium; assembly: GCA_964543615.1. GTDB lineage: Bacteria > Pseudomonadota > Gammaproteobacteria > Burkholderiales > Casimicrobiaceae > VBCG01. Next base: position 866 of record CAZIZD010000018.1, read on the forward strand.
TGCCGGTCATGAAGGTGTCCTTGAACGCGCCGTCCTCGGTGAACTTCTTCCATTCGGGCGTGGCGCGCACCTTCTTGAAGAGGTCGATGTAGAAGTCGACCTGCTCCTGCGTGACGCCCGGCGCCATGAAGATGCCGCGCAGCATGAGGTACTCCACCGCGAGACCCTGCGTCTTGCACGGCGGGATGTCCTGCCACGATTGCGTCGCGGTCACCTTGTTGGGATACGCCATCGGCTGGCTGTCGAACACGCACAGCGGGCGCAGCGCGCCGGCGCGCCAGTGCGCCACCGCCTCGATCGGATTGTTCACCGTCGAGTCGACGTGCTTGCCGACGAGCTGCACCGCGACGTCGCCGCCGCCCTTGAACGGGATGTACGTCATCTTCTTGCCGACGACCTTCTCCAGCGCGACCGTGATGATCTGGTCTTCCTGCTTGCTGCCGGTGCCGGCCATCTTGAACTTGCCGGCGTCGCCGCCCTTGACGGCGGTGATGTACTCGGTGGCGGTCTTGTACGGCGACTCGGCGTTTACCCACAGCACGAACTCGTCGAGCGCGAGCATCGCGACCGGGGTGAGGTCCTTCCAGTTGAACGGCACGCCCGTGGCGAGCGGCGTCGTGAACAGGTTGGAGAGCGTGATGATGATCTTGTTGCCGTCGCCCTTGGCGTTCTTGACCTCGAGGAAGCCTTCCGCGCCCGCACCGCCCGACTTGTTGACGACGATGAGCGGCTGCTTCATGAGGTTGTTCTTGGCAACCACACCCTGGATGAAGCGCGCCATCTGGTCGGCGCCGCCGCCGGTGCCGGCGGGAACGACGAACTCGACCGGCTTGGTGGGCTCCCAGGCCGCGAACGACGTGACGGGGGCGAGCGCTGCAGTTGCGAGAATTCCGGCCGCGACCAGCACGCGGCGAGTAAAGCGCATTTCCATGATTCCTCCAGACAGGTTAGTGGCGCGCGTCGCCGACTCTACGATCCGCTGCGCGCGACGCATCATTCAATTCCAGCTTGCCCGCCATCCGTTTGCGCGAGACTTCTGTAGCGTACCTCAACTGTCACTCGCGAAGTGCGAGCGGCCCCGTCGACGGCCGGCGCGCGGTACCGCAGGAACGAAGTCCCGCGCGCCGGACCTGCCGCTTACTTGATGAGCCCGGCGCCGCGCGCCCACTTGTACTTGGCGCCCAGCACCTGCACCGGCATCTCGGTCGAGTACGCGTACGCGGGAATGCCGTGCGCAAAGAGATACTCGGCGGCCTCTTCCACCTCGACGTCGCCCGCGAGCGAAGCGACGATGGGCTTCTCGATGCCCCTGGCCTTGAACTCCTCCACCACCTCCACCACGAGCTTCGCGAACACCATCGGCGGCGTGATGATGGTGTGCCAGTACCCGAGGATCAGCGAGTGGATGCGCGGGTCCTCGAGGCCCAGGCGGATGGTGTTCTGGTAGGTCTTGGGCGGCTCGCCGCCGGTGATGTCCACCGGGTTGCCGGCCGCGCCGAACGGCGGGATGAACTTGCGGAACGCGGCGTCGAGGTCCGGCGGCATCGCCATGAGCTTCAGGCCGTTGTCCACGCAGGCGTCGGACAGGAGCACGCCGGAGCCGCCCGCACCGGTGATGATCACGACGTTCTCGCCCTTGGGCGTGGGCAGCACCGGAATGGCGCGCGCGTACTCGAGGAGCTCGCGCAGGGCCTTGGCCCGGATCACGCCCGACTGCCTGAACACGTCGTCGTAGATCTTGTCGTTGCCGGCGAGCGCGCCCGTGTGCGAGCTTGCCGCCTTGGCCCCCATGCTGGTGCGGCCCGCCTTCAGCACGACCACCGGCTTCTTCTTCGACACGCGCTTCGCGACCTCGGCGAACGCGCGGCCGTCCTTCAGGTCCTCGCAGTGCTGCGCGATGATGTGCGTGTTGTCGTCCTGCTCGAAGAACGTGAGGAGGTCGTCCTCGTCGATGTCCGACTTGTTGCCCAGGCCCACGATCGCCGACACGCCCATCTTGGCGCTGCGCGAGAAGCCGATGATTGCCATGCCGATGCCGCCCGACTGCGACGACAGCGCGGCGTGGCCCTTCACGTCGTACGCGGTGCAGAACGTGGCGCAGAGGTTCTTCCACGTGTAGTAGAAGCCGTAGATGTTGGGGCCCATGAGGCGCACGCCGTACTTGCGCCCGATCTCCTGGATCTCCTTCTGCCCTTCCACGTTGCCGGTCTCGGCGAAGCCCGACGGGATCAGCACCGCGCCGGGGATCTTCTTCTCGCCGCACTCGACGAGCGCCGCCGCGACGAACTTGGCGGGGATCGCGAACACGGCCACGTCGACGGTGCCGGGCACGTCCTTCACGCTCTTGTACGCCTTCAACCCCATGATCTCGTCGGCGGAGGGATTGATCGGGTAGATCTTCCCTTTGTACCCCCCGTTGATCAGGTTCTTCATGACCGAGTTGCCGATCTTGCCGGCCTCGCCGGACGCGCCGATCACCGCCACCGCATCGGGCTTCATGATGCGGTTCATGTCGCGCACGATGTCCTCGTGCTTCGGACGGTAGCGAGCGGGCGGCTGGTCGAAGTCGAGCACGATGCGCACGTCGGCGGCGATCGCGCCCTTGTCGGTGGCGAACACCGGGTTGAGATCCATCTCCGAGATCTCGGGGAAGTCGGCGATGAGCTGCGACACGTTGCGGATCATCGTGGCGAGCGCGTTGCGGTTGACCGGCTTGCTGCCGCGCACGCCCTTCAGCATGTCGGCCGCCTGGATGCCGTCGAGCATCGACAGCGCGTCCTCCTTGGTCGCGGGAGCGAGGCGGAACGTCACGTCCTTGATCACCTCGACCAGCACGCCGCCCATGCCGAACGCGACGAGCTTGCCGAAGGAGGGATCGGTGACCGCGCCGATGATCACTTCCTGGCCGCCGCCCACCATCTGCTGGACCTGCACGCCCTGGATCGTGGCCTTCTTGTTGTACTTCTTCGCGTTGGCGACGATCTTCGCAAACCCCGCCTTCACGTCGGCCGCCGTCTTGACGCCAACGAGCACGCCGCCGGCCTCCGTCTTGTGCAGGATCTCGGGCGACACGATCTTGAGCACGACCGGATACCCCATGGCGCCCGCGAGCTTCGCGGCCTGCGCCGGCGTGGTGGCGACACCTTCCTGGGGCACCGGGATGCCGTAGGCGTCGCAGATCTCCTTGCCTTCGGGTGCGGTGAGCGACGTGCGGCCCGCAGCCTTGACGGCGGCGAGGATCTTCTTGACTGCGGTCTTGTTGGCCATGGTCGGTCCTATTCGTGTCGTTTGGATTCGCTGGCGTCGACGCCGGCGATCAGATCGCGCCCTCGGCGCGCAACGCGGCGACCTGCTCCTTGGTGAAACCGAGCTCGGCCATGACTTCCTCCGTGTGCTCGCCGAGGAGCGGCGAGCGCATGACCTCGGTCGGGCTGTCGGACATCTTGATCGGGTTGCCGACGGTCAGGTACTTGCCGCGCGTGGGATGGTCCACCTCGACCACCGTGCCGGTCTTGCGCAGCGACGGCTCCTCGGCCAGCTCCTTCATCGACAGGATCGGGCCGCACGGGATGTCGTGCTTGTTGAGGATATCCATGGCCTCGAACTTGGTCTTGGTCATGGTCCACTTCTCGATCTCGCCGAAGATCTCCATGAGATGCGGCAGGCGCGCCTTGGGGGTCGCGTAGCGCGGGTCCTGCAGCCACTCGGGCCGGCCGATCACCTCGCAGATGTCCTTCCACACCGGCGCCTGCGTGATGAAGTAGATGTACGCGTTGGGGTCGGTCTCCCAGCCCTTGCACTTGAGGATCCATCCGGGCTGGCCGCCGCCGGAGGCGTTGCCCGCGCGCGGGACCGAGTCGCCGAATACGCCGTTCGGGTACTGCGGATACTCGTGCATCACGCCCGTGCGCGCGAGACGCTGCTGGTCGCGCAGCTTCACGCGGCAGAGGTTGAGCACGCCGTCCTGCATGGCAGCGAGCACCTTCTGGCCGCGGCCCGTCTGGTTGCGCTGATAGAGCGCGGTGACGATGCCGAGCGCGAGGTGCAGTCCGGTGCCCGAATCGCCGATCTGCGCCCCGGTGACCAGCGGCGGACCGTCGTCGAAGCCGGTGGTGGACGCGGCGCCGCCCGCGCATTGCGCGACGTTCTCGTAGACCTTGCAGTCCTCGTAGGGGCCGGGGCCGAAACCCTTGACCGACGCGACGATCATGCGCGGGTTGAGCGACTGGATGTGCTCCCACGTGAAGCCCATGCGGTCGAGCGCGCCGGGCGCGAAGTTCTCGACCAGGACGTCGCAGTGCTTCACCAGCGTCTCCAGCACCTTCTTGCCCGACGGCTTCTTGGCGTCGACGGTGATCGAGCGCTTGTTGTGGTTCAGCATCGTGAAATAGAGGCTGTCCACGTCGGGAATGTCGCGCAGCTGGCCGCGCGTGATGTCGCCCTCGCCCGCGCGCTCGACCTTGATCACGTCGGCGCCGAACCAGGCCAAGAGCTGCGTGCATGTCGGTCCCGACTGCACGTGCGTGAAATCGAGAATGCGAACTCCGTCCAGTGCCTTACCCATCTTTCGATCCCCATCGCTGTCGTAATGCCCCTCACCTGCCCTTCGGGCACCCTCTCCCCGCGGGCGAGGAGAGGGCAGGGGTGAGGGGGCCGTCAATGCCTATTTCTTCTTCGCCGTCGGATTCAGGCTCGTGATGCGTCCGCTCTCGGTGCCGCCGCCCTCGTCGATGACCGCGTTGATGAGGGTCGGCCGCTTGCTGCGGATCGCCTCCTCCATCGCGCTGCGCAGGGCCTCGGGCGTGGTCACGTGCACGCCGACGCCGCCGAACGCTTCCATCATCTTCTCGTAGCGCGCGTCCTTGACGAAGACGAGCGGCGAAGGATCGTCGCCGCCCGCGGTGTTCTTCTCGTCGCCGCGGTACACGCCGTTGTTGTTCATGATCACGATGCACACCGGCAGGTTGTAGCGGCAGATCGTCTCGGTCTCCATGCCGGAGAAGCCGAAGGCGCTGTCGCCTTCCACCGCGATCACCTGCTGGCCCGTCACCACCGCCGCGGCCACGCAGTAGCCCATGCCGATGCCCATGATTCCCCACGTTCCGACGTCGATGCGCTTGCGCGGCTTGTACATGTCGACGATGGAACGCGTGAAGTCGAGGGCGTTGGCGCCTTCGTTGACGAGCATCGCGTCCGGGTTGGCCTTGACGATGTCGCGCACGACGTTGAGCGCGCTCTGGAAGCTCATCGGCTGCGGGTTCTTCGCGAGCGTCTCGGCCATCTTGGCGACGTTCTTGTCCTTGCGCTCCTTGATGGCGCCGGTCCACTCGGCGGGAGGCTTGGGGAACGCGTTGCCGATCTCGGCGAGCATCGCCTTCACGCAGGAGCCGATGTCGCCGACGACCGGCGCGTCGATGCGCACATTGCTGTCGGCCTCGATGGGCGAGATGTCGATCTGAACGAACTTCTGCCCGCCCCACGACTTCGAGGTGGCGCCGCCCCACGTCTTGCCCTTGCCCTGCGAGAGCAGCCAGTTGAGCCGCGCGCCGATCAGCATGACGACGTCGGATTCCGGCAGCACGTACGAGCGCGCGGCGGACGCGGACTGCTCGTGCGTGTCGGGCAAGAGGCCCTTGGCCATCGACATCGGGAGGTAGGGGATGCCCGTCTTCTCGACCAGCGCCTTGATGTCGGCGTCGCACTGCGCGTAGGCCGCGCCCTTGCCGAGGATGATGAGGGGCTTCTTGGCACCCTTGAGGAGGTCGACCGCGCGCTTGATCGCATCGGGCGCGGGAATCTGCTTTGGCGCGGCATCGACCACCTTGATGAGCGACTTGCGGCCGGCCTCGGCGTCCATCGACTGCGGGAAGAGCTTGGCGGGCAGGTCGAGGTACACCCCGCCCGGCCGGCCCGACACCGCCGCGCGGATCGCGCGCGCGATGCCGACGCCGATGTCCTCGGCATGCAGCACGCGGAAGGCCGCCTTGCACAGCGGCTTGGCGATCGCGAGCTGGTCCATCTCCTCGTAGTCGCCCTGCGAGAGGTCGACGATCTCGCGCTCGGAAGAGCCGCTGATGAGGATCATCGGGAAGCAGTTGGTCGTCGCGTGCGCGAGCGCGGTGAGGCCGTTCAGGAACCCGGGCGCCGACACGGTGAGGCAGATGCCGGGCTTCTGGGTGAGGAAGCCCGCGATCGACGCGGCGTAGCCCGCGTTCTGCTCGTGACGGAAGGAGATGACGCGCAAGCCGTTGCGTTGCAGCTTGCGGGTGAGGTCGGTGATCGGGATGCCGGGCAGCCCGAAGATAGTGTCGATGTCGTTGAGCTTGAGCGCGTCGATGACGAGCTGGAAGCCGTCGGTCTCTTGCGTCTCGGGAGCGGCGGCCGGGGCGGGAGCGGCGCCGGCGGCAGGCTTGTTGGCAACTGCGTGGTCCATGTGAGGTCTCCGGTCGGACGGGGTACGGGCGAGCTCGAGGGGGTGTAAGCGCCGCGGCGGAGTGCGGACGGCGGCCGATCGACGTCCGGCGTCCGGGTTCCTCTGCGGTCCGAAGGCGCCCGGTGAGTTCCGGGCACCCCTCCTCCTAAAAGTCCGCTTGTTCTAGCTTGGCTTCTTTTGATATTCGGCGTAACGTATGTGGTATATCAGCGGATGTCAACAGGCAATCAACGATTCCGGGAACGTCCCGGCATCCGCAGGAGGAAATTCGGCCACGTATCCATGGGCACCCCAGCTCCAGCGGCGGTCCTGCCGCCCCTTTCGCCGATCAACGTGAGCGTGAGCCTGCGCGACCAGGCCTATGTCGCGCTGAAGCAGATGATCACCGAGGCCGACATCTACGCCCATGCGGAGGAAATCCGCCTGGATGAGAAGCAGCTGTCGGCGCAGCTCGGCGTCTCGCGCACGCCCATCCGCGAGGCGATCACGCTGCTCGAGCAGGAGGGCTTCCTTCGCACCGAGCCGCGACGCGGCATCTTCATCGTGCGCAAGACCAAGAAGCAGATCATCGAGATGATCGAGATGTGGGCCGCGCTAGAGAGCATGGCCGCACGGCTTGCCACGGTAAACGCCTCCGACGAGGACATCGCGTCGCTGCGCCGCATGTTCGACGAGTTCCGCACGGAAACGCCGGCCGAGCACCTCGAGGAATACTCGGAAGCCAACATCGCGTTCCACCAGGCCATCATCCGCCTGTCCGGATCGCACCTCATGGGCAAGACGATCGAGGACCTGCTGATCCACATGCGCGCGATACGCCGCATGACCATCTCGCAGAAGGATCGCGCGTCGCGCTCCATCATCGATCACATGAACATCATCGAGGCGCTCGAGAAGCGGGACACCGAGCTCGCGGAGCGCCTCGTCCGGCAGCACTCGCTCGACCTCGCGGCGCACGTCGAGAAGTACTGCGACTTCCTCGCATAGCGCCCCACGCATGAACTCAACCGTCGTCGACATCTCCGGCCTGCGCAAGCGCAAGGGCGTGCGCGCCACGCCCAAGGGCCGGCAGGTGGACCCGCAGGCCGCGAGCGACATCGCGGCGCTCCTGGGCGACTCGCCCCGCGCGCGCGACCACCTGATCGAGCATCTGCATCGCATCCAGGACCGTTACGGATGCCTCTCGGCGGCGCATCTCGTGGCGCTTGCCGCGGAGATGAGGCTCGCGATGACGGAGGTGTACGAGGTCGCGACCTTCTATCACCACTTCGACGTGGTGAAGGACAACGAGCCTTCGCCTCCTGCGATCACCGTGCGCGTTTGCGCGACGTTCTCTTGCAAGATGGCGGGCGGCGACAGCCTGCGCAACGAGCTGAAGGTGCTCGAGGCGCGCGGTGTGCGCGTGCTGCCCGCGCCCTGCATCGGTCGCTGCGAGCAGGCGCCCGCGGCAGTCGTGGGCCGCAACGCGATTGCGCATGCGACCGCGGACAAGATCGTGGCCGCCGTCGAGGCGAAGGCGGTCGAACCCGCGGCCGAGCCGTACGTCGACTACGCCGCGTACCGCGCCGCCGGCGGCTATGCGCTCCTCGCCGATTGCGCCTCGGGCAAGCGCACGTTCGAGTCCGTCATCGCCGAGATGGAGCATTCCGCGCTGCGCGGACTGGGCGGCGCCGGCTTCCCCACGGGACGCAAGTGGAAGATCGTGCGCGGCGAGCCCGCGCCGAGGCTCATGGCCGTCAACATCGACGAGGGCGAGCCCGGCACGTTCAAGGACCGCTACTACCTCGAACGCGACCCGCATCGCTTCCTCGAAGGAATGCTCGTCGCCGCGTGGGCAGTGGGCATCGACGCGATCTACGTCTACCTGCGCGACGAATACGCGGCGTGCCGCGCGATCCTCGCGCGCGAGCTCGACTCGCTGCGCGCCGACCCGCCGTGTCCGCTCCCCGCGATCCACCTGCGCCGCGGCGCGGGTGCGTACATCTGCGGCGAGGAGTCGGCGATGATCGAGTCCATCGAAGGCAAGCGCGGCATGCCGCGCCTGCGCCCGCCCTACGTCGCCCAGGTGGGGCTCTTCGGGAGGCCCACGCTCGAGCACAACATGGAGACCCTCTTCTGGGTGCGCGACATCCTCACGAAGGGCGCCGCGTGGTTCGCCGGACAGGGCCGCCACGGCCGCAAGGGATTGCGCTCGTTCTCGGTGTCGGGACGCGTCAAACGGCCCGGCGTGCACCTGGCGCCGGCGGGCATCACGGTGAACGAGCTCATCGCCGAATACTGCGGCGGCATGCAGGACGGCCACGCGTTCTACGGTTACCTGCCGGGGGGCGCATCCGGCGGTATCCTGCCTGCGACCATGGGCGACATCCCGCTCGACTTCGACACCCTGCAGCCGCACGGATGCTTCATCGGGTCGGCGGCGGTGATCGTGCTGTCCGACCGCGACCGCGCGCGCGACGCCGCGCAGAACATGATGGAGTTCTTCGCCGACGAGTCGTGCGGCCAATGCACGCCGTGCCGCGTGGGCACCGAGAAGGCGGTGGGCCTCATGCGCGCCGCGCGCTGGGACAAGCCGCTGCTCGCGGACCTCTCGCAGGCCATGATGGACGCGTCGATCTGCGGCCTCGGCCAGGCGGCGCCCAATCCCATTGCATGCGTGGTCAAGTACTTCCCGCACGAAATCGAGTAGAAAGCGCCTCATGAACGACACTGCACTCGCCCGTGAACTCGTCGCCTTCAAGTTGAACGGCCAGGAGGTGCAGGCACTGCCGGGCGAGACGCTGATCGAGGTCGCCGACCGCCTGGGCGTCCCGGTGCCGCGCCTGTGCTACAAGCCGGGCATGCGGCCCGTCGGCAACTGCCGCTCGTGCATGGTCGAGATCAAGGGAGAGCGCGTGCTGGCACCCTCGTGCTGCCGCAACCCCGCGCCCGGCATGGAAGTGACCACCGACAGCCCGCGCGCGCTGCATTCGCAAAAGATGATCGTCGAGCTCCTGGCCTCCGACATGCCGGAGCGCGTGTACAAGCCCGACGACGAGTTGGCCCTCTGGAAGCAGAAGCTTGGGGTCGGCACGCCGCGCTTCGCGCGCCGCAATCAGCCCGCGCAGGACGTTTCGCATCCGGCGATGGCGGTCAACCTCGACGCGTGCATCCAGTGCACGCGCTGCGTGCGCGCGTGCCGCGAGGAGCAGGTCAACGACGTCATCGGCTATGCGTATCGCAGCGCGCATTCGAGCATCGTGTTCGACCTGCACGATCCAATGGGCGACTCGACCTGCGTCGCTTGCGGCGAATGCGTGCAGGCGTGTCCCACCGGCGCGCTCGCGCCCGCGCACGAGGCCTACCTCGTGCCCGTCGACAAGACGGTGCAGTCGGTGTGCCCCTATTGCGGCGTGGGATGCCAGCTCACGTATCACGTCAAGGACAACGCGATCGTGCGCGTGGAAGGCCGCGACGGACCCGCCAACCACGAGCGCCTGTGCGTGAAGGGGCGCTTCGGCTTCGACTACGTGGCGCATCCGCATCGCCTCACCAAGCCTCTCATCCGCCGCGAAGGTGTGCCAAAGACGGGCGAATTCACCATGGACCCGGCCGATCCGCTGTCCGTGTTCCGCGAGGCGACCTGGGAGGAAGCGATGTCGCTCGCGGCGGGCACGCTCGCGCGCATCCGCGACACGCGCGGACCGAAGGCGCTCGCGGGCTTCGGCTCGGCGAAGGGCAGCAACGAGGAGGCGTATCTCTTCCAGAAGCTCGTGCGCACGGGCTTCGGCAGCAACAACGTCGACCACTGCACGCGGCTGTGCCATGCGTCGAGCGTCGCCGCGCTGCTCGAGGGCATCGGCTCGGGCGCGGTGAGCAACCCGGTGATGGACGTTCTCGAGGCGGACGTCGTGCTGCTCATCGGCGCCAATCCGGTCGTCAACCACCCGGTGGCCGCGACGTGGATCAAGAACGCCGTTAAGAACGGCACCAAGCTCATCCTCGCCGACCCGCGGCGCTCGGAGCTCGCGCGCCACGCGTCGCACTACCTCCAATTCAAGGCCGACACGGACGTCGCGATGCTGAACGCGATGATGCACACCATCATCGAGGAAGGCCTGGTCGACGAGAAGTTCGTCGCCGACCGCACGAGCGGCTTCGAGGAATTGAAGCGCAACGTGGCGGCGTTCAGCCCCGAGGCGATGGCCCCCATCTGCGGCATTCCCGCCGTAACGCTGCGCGAGTGCGCGCGTCTTTTCGCCACCGCGAAGGGCGCGATGATCCTGTGGGGCATGGGCATCTCGCAGCACGTGCACGGCACCGACAACGCGCGCTGCCTCATCGCGCTCACCATGCTGACCGGCCAGGTGGGCCGCCCGGGCACGGGGCTGCATCCCCTGCGCGGGCAGAACAACGTGCAGGGCGCGTCCGACGCGGGCCTCATCCCGATGATGTATCCCGACTACCGCCGCGTCGACAATGCGACCGCGAAGGACCGGTTCGAAGCGCTGTGGAAGACCACGCTCGATCCGCAGCCGGGCCTGACCGTGGTCGAGATCATGCACGCGGTGCACGCGGGCGAGATCCGCGGCATGTACATCATGGGCGAGAACCCGGCGATGTCGGATCCGGACGTGCGGCACGCGCGGCAGGCCCTCTCCGAGCTCGAGATGCTCGTGGTGCAGGACATCTTCCTCACCGAGACCGCGTACCTGGCCGACGTGATCCTGCCCGCGTCCGCATTCCCCGAGAAGACGGGGACGTTCACCAACACCGACCGCACGGTGCAGCTCGGCCGCGAGGCGCTTGCGCCCCCCGGCGAGGCGCGCAAGGATTTGGACATCCTGATCGACATCGGCCGCAGGCTCGGCCTGCCCTGGACCTACACGCATCCGCGCGACGTGTTCGCGGAGATGCGCCTCGCGATGCCGTCGATCGCGGGCATCACGTGGGATCGCCTCGAGCGCGAAAGCTCGGTCACCTACCCCTGCGAGAACGAGGGCGACCCGGGCGAGCCCGTGGTGTTCACGGAAAGCTTCCCCACCGCAAGCGGACGGGCGCGGCTCGTTCCCGCCTCGCTCATCCCCGCCGCCGAGCAGCCCGACGCCGATTTCCCGTTCGTGCTCATCACCGGCCGGCAGCTCGAGCACTGGCACACGGGCAGCATGACGCGGCGCACCGAAGTGCTCGACGCGATCGAGCCGGGGCCCGTGGGCCTGTTCCATCCCGAGGACCTCGTTTCCCTGGGGATAGCCCCGGGGGATGCAACGACGGTCGCGTCGCGCCGAGGATCGATCACGCTGTTTGCGCGCGCCGACAGCGGCACGCCGCGCGGCGCCGTCTTCATTCCGTTCTGCTATTACGAAGCGGCCGCGAACAAGCTCACGAATGCGGTGCTCGATCCCTTCGGAAAGATTCCCGAGTTCAAGTTCTGCGCGGTGAGCGTCACGGCGGGCGGCCACGCGGCCACCGAGTTCGGATACGCGCCCGCGTGACGTCGCCCATTCGGATTGCACGCGGTGCGCCGAGTTGATCTAATCATCGTTCGCGGAACAGGGAGCCTCGTTCCGCGAAAGGAGTTGCAGGCAAGAGCGAGGCTCGCAGGCAAGGAGGAGTAACCACCCAGAGACCCGTGCGGCACGCGTAGCGAGGGACGTACCGCACGATTCGACTTTCGACCGGCAGCACCGGCGCCGTCAACAACACGCAAAGTGGGGCGGAGTCCGGAAGAGGAGGAGAAGCACATGTCTGTCTCAAACGGGACTGCGCCCATTCGCATGCGGCGCAGCGCTGTGCATCTTGCAATCGCCGGCGCGCTGGCGGCCACGGTAGGGTACGTTGCATCGGCCGACGCACGCATCGTCAAGTTCGAAGTCACGAGCAAGGAGTCGCCGACCTTCGGCGGCTATTCATGGCCCGGCGTGGGCCAGTACGAGAAGCTGGTGGGCATGGCCTACGGCGAGCTCGATCCCAACGATCCGAGGAACGCCGTCATCGTCGACATCAAGCTCGCGCCGCGCAACGCGAAGGGGATGGTCGAGTACTCGAACACGTTCTACATCCTGAAGCCCATCGACCTTGCGAAGGGCAATCACAAGGTCCTCTACGAGCCGCCCAATCGCGGCGGCAAGACGATCACCGGATTCAACCGCGGCGTCGGCGGCAACGACCCCGGTTCGGTGACGGACGCGACGGCGCTTTCGAATGCGTTCCTGATGCCGCGCGGCTACACCATCGCCTTCAGCGGCTGGGACTTCTCCGCGGGCACGAGCACCGCGAACTTCAACTCGATGATCAACCTGCCGGTCGCCAAGAACCCGGACGGCTCGACCATCACGGGGCCCTCGTACGAGTACATCGTGATGGGCAACGCGACCACGCAGAACTACACGCTCGCCTACGCCGCCGCTTCGCTCGACAAGTCGAAGGCCGTGCTCACCACGCGCAAGCTCCTGAACGACACGCCGCAGGCGATCCCGGCGACGGGATGGGAGTACGTCGACGAGAAGACCATCCGGCTGTTGCCCGCGGGCACGGCGTTCAAGCAGGCGGACATCTACGAGTTCAGCTACACCGCCAAGAATCCCACCGTGAACGGGGTCGGCTTTGCGGCGGTGCGCGACTTCGTGGCGTTCCTGCGCTACAACGCAAGCGACGACAATGGGACGGCCAATCCCCTCGCAGGCGACGTGTCGCGCGTCTACACCGAGGTGCTCTCGCAGCCCGGCCGCCTGCTGAACGACTTCCGCCTGCTGGGATTCAACCAGGCGGAGAACACGAAGAAGGTGTTCGACGGTCACATGCAGTGGATCGCCGCGGCCGACGGCTTGAATCTCAACCTGCGCTTCTCGCAGCCCAACCGAACCGAGCGCAACCGCCAGGACCACCTGTACGCGGAAGGCATCTTCCCCTTCGCGAACGAGAGCACCACGGATCACATCACGGGCAAGACCGCCGGCCGTTACGACAAGTGCGCCCTGACCAACACCTGCCCGTTCGCGATGGAGATCTACTCGTCCAACGAATACTGGG
>CAZIZD010000018.1:14319-22380 GCA_964543615.1 uncultured Alcaligenaceae bacterium
CAGACGCGCCTGTACCTCGTGTCGAGCATGCAGCACGGCGCGGGCAACGGGAACAACAAGGGCAACTGCCAGCAGTTCCAGAATCCGCTCGACTCAGCGCCGATCCAGCGCGCGCTGTTCGTGGCACTCGAGAACTGGGCCGAGCGCGGCATCGCGCCGCCGGCGTCACGCGTGCCGCGCCTTGCCGACGGAACGCTCGTGCCGCCACTGCCTCAGGCGGGCATGGGATTCCCGAAGATCCCGGGCGTGACGTACAACGGCCTCATGACCACGCGCTATCTCTTCAACTACGGGCCGCGCTTCGACCAGGGGATCATGGACCTCAACCCGCCCACGGTCGTGCCGCCGTACCAGAACAATCCGCTCAACGGTCCGATCTACAACAACATGATTCCGAAGACCGACGCGGACGGCAACGACATCGCCGGCGTGCGCCTGCCCGAAGTGCGCGTGCCGCTCAACACCTACACGGGGTGGGCGTTGCGGGCAGCCGGATTGGGCGAGAACGACGGCTGCGAGGCGGCGGGACAGCGCATTCCGTTCCCGGCGACCAAGGCCGCGCGCGAGGCGTCGGGCGATCCGCGGCTGTCGGTGGAAGAGCGCTATCCCTCGTTCTTCGACTACTACTACAAGGTCTCGCAGGCAGTGAACGACTTCGTCGCGGAGGGCTTCATGCTCGCCGAGGATGCCCCGGCCATGGCCAATCGCATGCTGAACGCGGGCTTCGCGACGGGTGCGATCAAGGTGATCGAGGACGACGAGTAGCGATACGCGGCTTGTTGCGCATCCACACGCCCGCCGCAAGGCGGGCGTTTTCTTTCATGCGAGCCGCCACGCCTTCCACCACATGTACGCGCCGAGGCTGAACAGCATCGCGGAGAACGCGTAGCGCAGCCGGTCCACCGGCCACCTGTGTGCCATGCGCGCGCCCATCGGCGCGAAGAGCGTGCTGGTGATGGCGATTCCGATGAGCGCGGGAAGGTAGACGTACCCCACCGCGTACGCCGGCAGTCCGGTCTTGTTCCAACCGGCGATGACGAAGCCCAGCGTGGCGAAGATCGCCACCGGGATGCTCATCGCCGCGGACGTGCCGACGGCGACGTGCAGGCGCACGTTGCATCGGGTCATGAACGGCACGGCGAGGAACGCGCCGCCGGTGCCCACCATGCCGGCGATCATTCCGATCAGCGCACCCATGCCTGCCATGCCGAGACGTCCCGGCAACCGGCGTGACGCGACAGGCGGCTTGTTGCGCAGCATGCGGTACGCGCCGAACCAGATGAACGCCCCGAACGCCGCCGCCATCAGGGCGGGCGGCAGCGCGCTCGCGATCTGCGGTCCCACGAGCGAGCCCACCACGATGCCGGGCGCCATCGCCACGACGATGGACCACATGACACCTTCCTTCGCGTGATGCGCGCGCGCCGACGAGATGCCCGTGAACACGATCGTCGCGGCGGAGGTGCCGATCGCAAGCGGCACGAGATGCTCCTTCGCGAAACCCTCCCGCGAGAAGATCTCGATCAGCACGGGCACGATGGTGAAGCCGCCCCCGATACCGAGCAGGCCCGCGAGGAAACCGATGAATGCCCCGAGCGCCAGGAACGCCGGGACGAGAGCGAAGTTCAGCGGGCGACCCTCATGCGCGCAGCAACTTCTCGCATGCCTTCCACTCGTCCGGGGTGACCGGCGTGATCGCCAGCCGGTTGCCCTTGCGCAGCGTGATCATGGTCGACAGCGCCGGCGCCGCACGCATCTCGGCGAGGGAAAGGAGCCGCGTCTTGCGCACGAGCTTCACGTCCACGTTCCACCAGCGCGGCTCTTCGCGGGTCGACTTGGGATCGTAGTAGTCGCTCTTCTTGTCGAACTGGCTCGCATCGGGATGCGCGAGCGCCGCGACCTCGACGATGCCGCGATGCCGGGCTCCGGACAGCTCGAGTGGTAGAAGAGCGCGAGCTCACCGAGCTTCATGTCGCGCATGAAATTGCGCGCCTGGTAGTTGCGCACGCCGAACCAGGAGGTGGTCTGCCGCGGGGCCCGGACGAGGTCGTCGATCGAGAACTCGTCCGGCTCGGACTTCATGAGCCAGTATCTCACTGCGTATCCACCCTTGGCCTCAGCAATCCAATTTTCCCATTTGCTTGAACTAGTTGGCGCTGGTCGTTACGGTCGACGTATCCACCGGCAACCCTAGTGCCACCACCAAATCCACTTCAGAGTCCCACCCGGAGTCCCACCCAAATCCCATGGCGAAACTTAGCGCGAAAACCTGTGAAGCTGCGAAGCCTCTGACCAAAGTCGATCGTCATTTCGGCGACGGCGACGGCCTGTCCTTGCGCATCCGACCCAGCGGCAACAAGACGTGGGTCATCGAGTACGAGTTTAAAGGCAAGCGCCGCAAGCCGGCGATCGGGATGTACGACCGCGAAGGTGCCAGCGGGGAAAGTATCACAGCGTGGCTCGAAGACGGCCGCCTGTCGCTGGCCCAGGCCAGGGCGATTGCCGCGGCCTGGAGGACCGATCGTCGAGCGGGGCGTGATCCGTTCGCGGAATGGGAGGCGAGTCTCGCGGCGAAGGCGGCAGCCGCCGAAAGCACGAGGCAGGCCGCCTTCCTCGAATCGCAGCAGCCCACGCTGAAGGAAGCGTTCGATCTGTTCTTGAAGAAGCATATCGAAGGCAAGGAGAGCGCGAACGCAATTCGGTACCGCCTCGACAGGCTGGTTCGAGAGCTGGGTTCCAAGAGGATCCGCGATGTCACTCGACAGGACATCGCGGCGGCATTGGACAAGATCGCCGACGGCCAGAGGGAAGGGGGGACTGCTAAGCAGCTCGCAGGGGAAGTCCTCATTCAGCGAAGCGGTGCGGGCGCATATCCCATGCGCGCCGGATTAATGAATTGAAGACGGTCGAGGCTCGAACCTTCGACCTGTGCAGTACCCAAGCGCAGCAACGCATCGTCAACGCATAGCCCAGGATGGTTCGGGGTGGGTCGGCAGTCATGCGCGCGGTCGAACCAACCGCGCGCAATCTCGTTTAGCCGAGCCAAGATTTGTGCCTTCGCCGTCTCAGGAATCTGAGCAGGCGCCCGTCTTCATCGACGGTATCGGCGCATTCACGATCGAAGAGAACATCGTGGTCACCCAGAATGGCTACGAGTCGCTGAACCGGTTGTCACGCGAGTACCGGGAGCTTCACTGATCGAAGTCCACCGAGCGCGCTGACGGCGCGCTTATGCGTATCAGGGGCGGAATCGGCCTTCGATCTGGTAACGCGAGCCAGGGTGGACCAGCCGCACCGACGTGACGGGCTGACCGCGACTGAAAGTGCGACGCATGATGACCAAGCAGGCATCGCGACTGCCGACACCGAGAAGAGCCGCCTCCTGCGCCGTGGGAGCGGAGGCCTCTATGGTGTACTGCGCCTCCCACATCGGTGCGACTTCGAGCAGATGCTGCGTCGGCGTAGTGTGCGTGAAGTTCACTTTGAGGTAGTCCGGAGCGCATGCCGGATTCACGAAGCGGTCTTCGCATTGCAGCGGTACGCCGTTCTCGTAATGAACTATCAGCGAGTGATAGACCGGCGTGCCCTCCGCCAAATCGAGACTCCGGGCCGCGTCTGGCGAAGCGGGCTCTTCGCGAGCGAAGTGAACTTTGACATGGTGCCGGTGACCGCGTGCTTCGATCTCTTGGTGCAAGTCCCGGATCGTCAGCGTCGACGATACGCGGCTCAACTGCGCGGCGAAGGTGCCGACGCCCTGCACGCGGTCGACGAGTCCCTCGGCCATCAGCTCGCGCACAGCGCGGGCTACCGTCATTCGGCTAACTCCGAACTGCGTGACGAGTTCGGACTCGGACGGCATCCTTGTGCCGGGCGGCCACCGCCCGCTGGATAGATTCTCCTTCAGGTGCTGCTTGACGCGAGCATAGGGTGCGGCGGGCGTATCGTTCGCAGGAGGCATCGGCCTATTCTACTCGGCGCCAGTGTGCAAGTGCTGCATGCCGGCGCGTCGCTGAAGCGGGAAGACAACGACTCTGGCGAGGCCGACCCTGCACCGCGATCTGCACGCGTCATGACCAGAGTACCTTCATGGCTCGTTCGAACGCGATTGCGATCGGCTCTGAGAGTGCATGGCGCCGGCCCTCGACAACCCAGCGGCCAGCGACCATAACATCTCGCGCAGGACAGCTGGGACTCGAGAAGACCAAGGCGTCGAGCAACCGATCTTCGGGAATTCCGGTCAAGGTAGCATCTTGCATGTCGACCACGAGCGCGTCCGCGCGCGCGCCCGCCGTCAGTCCCCAGCGGGGCGCGGCAATTGCCGCCGCGCTCCCGTGCATCACTCGCTGGAATACATTCGCTGCCGTGGAGGAATGCCCGCGCGCGGGGTCAGCCGCGACGTTGCGGCGCCGATGCACCAGCCGCTGCGCGTAGTCGAGCCAGCGGAGTTCCTCGCACCAGTTGCGGGTAACGTGGCTGTCAGAGCCGATGGAAATCGGCACGCCTGCATCAGCCACGTCGAGCCAGCGAGTAAGGTCCGGCACCCCGTCGCCGAGGTTCGCCTCGGTGCTCGGACAGATGACCACACCAGCACCGCTTTCAGCCACTGCGTCAATCTCGCTCGGTATCGCGTGTGTCGCGTGAACAAGTTGCCAACGCTGGTCGAGTCCAATCTCGCGAGCAAGCCACTCGATCGGCCGGGCACCGGTAGCGGCGAGACAGTCATCAACCTCGGCCGTTTGCTCAGCGACATGAATGTGAATCGAGCCGTCGAAGTCTTCCGCAAGCTGGCGCAGCCGGGCGATCGATTGCGGGGCGGCGGCACGCACGGAATGGATCGCCAGGCCCGAATCGACCAGCTGCCGTCGGGCCGCACGAATGCGCATCGATGCGTTCCACACAGCCTCGGCCCCATTCGCAAAGCGGCGTTGGTGGTCGCTCAGGCGAGGCTGTCCGAAGCCAGCGCGCTCATAAAGCACCGGCAAAAGAGTCAATCCGATGCCCGCGTCGCTCGCACCGTCCGCGAGTGCCCAGCTCATCGCGAGCGGATCATCGTAGGGACGGCCGTCGCAGTCGTGGTGGACGTAATGGAACTCGCAGACTTGAGTGTAGCCACCGCGCAGAAGCTCGACGTACAGATGCGCCGCGATCGCGCGCAGTTGATCGGGCGTGATGCGCAGCGCGACCTTGTACATACGCTCGCGCCAAGACCAGAAGTCATCGTCGTCCGAGTCGCGCCGCTCGGCAAGTCCAGCAAACGCGCGCTGAAAGGCATGCCCGTGCGCGTCGACGAGACTTGGCAGCAGCGGCCCTGCCACAACTCGCGCGCCTTCCGGCACGGCCGTCATGCCGCATAGCACCTCGTCCCAGCGTCCTTCGGCGTCGATGCGCAGGAGAACGGCCGAATGCCAGGCTCCATCGACCCAGGCGCGGGGAGCCCAAAGCATCCGATCAGTCATCTGGCTTCCATTTCAAGCAGGCATCGAGCAACACGCGCAGCACGGGCTCGAGTTGCGCCGCTCGTATCACATCGAGCGTGTATCCGGATTCGCCGGGCTCTTCGTCCATGTAGGTGCTCAAGCACATCTCGAGCTGGATCGCATGGATGCGCTCGGCCGGCCTGCCGTAGTGACGGGTGATGTGACCGCCTTTGAAGCGGCCGTCGATCACATGGCTGTACGTGGACTGCGCCTCGAGCGTTCGCGCGATCGACTCCCTCAGCGACGACGCACAGCTCGTGCCGTCCGCTGTGCCGACGTTCAGGTCCGGCAGGCGACCTTCAAACAGCCAAGGCAACTGCGACTTGATGCTATGGCCATCCCACAGGATCGCGTAACCATGCTCCCTGCGCAGCCGCGCCAACTCCGCGGCGAGGGTCTCGTGATAGGGCTTCCAGTAGGTTCGCACACGACGCGCAATTTCGGCTGCATTCGGGGTGCAGCCCTCGCGGTAGAGCGCGTCACCCGAGAAGAAGCGCGTGGGCACGAGCTCGGTGTTGTTGACACCCCCGTACATGTGCGTGTTCTCGCTCGGCCGGTTCAGATCGACTACGTAGCGCGAATGCACGGGTACGATCATCCCCGCGCCGAGGTCTCTCGCGAAGGCATAGATCCGGTCGAGGAACCAATCGGTGTCCTCCACCGCGCCCGCACGTGGAACGAGCTGCGGCGTCACCTCGTCGGCCAGCGTGGTGCCTGCATGCGGCAGACTC
Organism: uncultured Alcaligenaceae bacterium; assembly: GCA_964543615.1. Classification (GTDB taxonomy): domain Bacteria; phylum Pseudomonadota; class Gammaproteobacteria; order Burkholderiales; family Casimicrobiaceae; genus VBCG01. Next base: position 20,528 of record CAZIZD010000018.1, read on the forward strand.
ACGAGCAACGGTGTACTCCCGCGATGTAAGGAATGCGTCATGAAGCACGCTCCTCGCCGGCGAACACGCTGCGTACTTTGGCGGGACGTCCGAACCAGTACGACAGCTCCGCCGGATGGTCGAGCGCCCAGATCGCGAGGTCGGCGCGCTTCCCGACCGTGAGTACGCCGCGGTCGGCGAGCCCGAGCGCACGCGCCGCATTCTGTGTGAAGCCGCGCAGGGCTTCTTCGGGTGTCAGACGGAATAGAGTGCACGCCATGTTCATCATTAGCAGAGGTGAGAGCGTGGGAGAGGAACCAGGGTTGTGGTCTGTAGCGACCGCGATCGGCACACCCGCCTCGCGCAATTTCTGGATTGGCGGCAACCTTGTCTCGCGCAAGAAGTGGAACGCGCCCGGCAACAGAATGGCGACGCTACCGACGCGTGACATCGCCGCTATGCCCTCGTCGCTAAGGTGCTCGAGGTGGTCGCACGAGAGCGCACCGAATCCGGCAGCCAGCGCTGCGCCGCCCTGGTCGCTCAATTGCTCCGCGTGCAACTTGACCGGCAGCCCGAGCTGCTTCGCCGTCTCAAAGACTCGCCGCGTCTGTGCCGGAGTGAAGGCGATTGACTCGCAGAACGCGTCGACGGCGTCGACCAGACCCTGGGCATGGAGTACGGGCAGCCAGGCACATACTTCCTCGATATACCTGTCGGGTTGGCCTTCGAATTCGAGCGGCAGCGCGTGAGCCGACAAGCAAGTGGTACGCACCGACATCGGCAACTCGTTGCCGAGTCGGCGCGCCACGCGCAGGCAGCGCGCCTCGTGGTCGGCGGAGAGTCCGTAGCCAGACTTGACCTCCACAGTGGTCACGCCTTCGGCCATCAGATCCAAAGCGCGGGTCCTTGCGCTGGCGAACAGGCTGGCTTCGGTCGCTGCACGGGTCGCGGCAACCGTTGAGCGGATGCCTCCACCGGCGCGTGCGATCTCTTCGTAGGTTGCGCCCTGTAAGCGCAACTCGAACTCGCGCGCACGATCTCCGGCATAGACAAGGTGCGTGTGTGAATCAACGAGTCCAGGCGTGACCAGTTGGCCGCCCAAGTCCACTTCGCGGCCGATCGGAACGTCGTGCGGGATCGCTGTCTCGTTGCCAATCCACTGTATGGTCCCGCCCGCAGTGACCAAGGCGCCACGTTCAATCCAGCCCCATGCGTCGCCTCCGGCCAGGGTCACCAGCCCTGCATTTCTCCATAGGGTATTCATGGCACGCCTTCTCGCCTGAACCAAGCTCTTCGTGCACGCGTTCGAAAGCGCAACGCACTGCAGCAATCCACCTCACGCTACTTGACTAATCATGCCTAGTCAAGCACATTGACGGACCGACGATGGTGGACGACATGACTGACTTTTCGAACTTCCGTGATCTGGCCAAGCCGCATGTGGTTCGCGCCCCGCGCGGCGGGGAAATCAGCTGCCGCAATTGGCTTATCGAGGCTGCCTATCGAATGATCCAGAACAATCTCGACCCCGAGGTGGCCGAGAATCCCGACGCGCTCGTGGTCTACGGGGGCATTGGAAAGGCGGCTCGCAACTGGGAGAGCTTCGCAGCAATCCTCGAGGCACTCCGCAACTTGAAGGAAGACGAAACCTTGCTCGTTCAATCCGGCAAGCCCGTGGGAGTGTTCCGCACGCATGTGGACGCGCCGCGCGTTCTGATCGCCAACTCGAACCTCGTGCCGAAGTGGGCGACCTGGAAGCACTTTCACGAGCTCGATCGCAAGGGCCTGATGATGTACGGTCAGATGACCGCCGGCTCGTGGATCTACATCGGAAGCCAGGGCATCGTACAGGGTACGTACGAAACCTTCGTCGA
>CAZIZD010000019.1:0-4588 GCA_964543615.1 uncultured Alcaligenaceae bacterium
CGCCCAGCATCCGCGCCAGCCGCTCGCGCGCGAGAAGCTCATGGTGCTGGCGCGCGGCCGCGACCACGAGCTCTTCGACCGCGCCATCGACGTGCAGGTGTCGCGCCTGCGCAAGCTGGTCGAGCCCGATCCCGCGAATCCGCGATACATCCAGACCGTGTGGGGATTCGGCTACGTCTACATGCCGGACTCGCCGGCTGCCGGAGAGACCGCGGAAGCCGCCCCCGGCCGCGACACTCCGTGACGCTCCTGCCGCGCTCGCTGTTCGGGCGCCTCACGCTGCTGCTGCTCGCCGTCGTCGCGCTTGCCGTCGTGGCGAGCGTGATCCTGTTCCGCGTCGAGCGCTCCAACCTGAGCAGCCGCCAGCTCTCCGAGACGAGGCTCGCGCAACTGCAGGCCATCCGCGCCGCGCTGTCCGCGAGCGACGATCCCGAGCGCAGCGAAACGCTCGAGGAGCTATCGCGCGAGTACGGCGTGACGATCCACACCGAGCAGGAACGTCCCATGCGCGAGCCGCCCCCCGGCGGCCCTTTCATGCGCGAGTTCGCCGAACGCCTGCGCGACCGTCTCGGTCCGGAGACGGAGATCCGCTTCGCGCCGCGGCTTTCCATGCTGTTCGTGCGTGTGGTGGCCGCCGACACGCCGTACTGGATCGGCATTCCGGTGCCGCCGCGCTCGCCCGGCGACGACGCGCCCCCGCGCGCGCTCGTCTCGCTCCTCATCGTGGTCGCGCTGCTGCTTGCCGCGGCGTTCGTGTTCGCGCGCTATCTCGCGCGGCCGCTGCGCGATCTCACCGCCGCGGTCGATCGCGTCGGGCGCGGCGAAGCCCCGCCGCCGTTACCCGAAGCGGGGCCCACCGAGATCGCGGCCGTGAACCGCGGCTTCAACGCCATGGCCGCGAACCTCCATCGCATGGAGCAGGACCGCGCGCTCCTGCTCGCGGGCGTCTCGCACGACCTGCGCACGCCGCTCGCGCGCCTGCGCCTCGGCGTGGAGATGACGGCGCGCGACGACGAGATGCGCGAGGGCCTGGTGGCGGACATCGAGGAGATGGACCGCATCATCGGCCAGTTCCTCGAATTCGCGCGCAGCGACGAGCAGTCGGAGCTGCAGGTCGCCGATCTCGACGCGCTCGTGGCCGCGTCGGTGGAGCGCTACGTGAACGCCGGCAAGAACGTGTCGTTCTCGCCCGGAGGACTGCCACCGCTGCGCCTGCGGCCCACCGCGATCTCCCGCGTCGTCACCAATCTCATCGACAACGCGCTCGCCTACGGCGGGCCGCCGGTCGAGGCGTCGACGGCGCTCGAAGGCAACGACGTTCGCATCGACGTGGCAGACCGCGGACCGGGCATCGCGCCCGAGGATGTCGATCGCATGAAGCAGCCCTTCACCCGGGCCACCGAATCGCGCGCACGTGCGGACGGCGCCGCGGGCGCGGGACTGGGTCTTGCGATCGTCGATCGCATCGCGCGCGCGCACGGCGGAACGCTCGACCTCATCGCGCGCGAAGGCGGCGGACTGGTTGCGCGCGTGCGCCTGCCGCGCGCCGCTATTGCTGCGGGTTCGCAAGCGGACTGAGCAGCACCACCGCTTCGGCGGCGATGCCCTCCTCGCGTCCTGTGAATCCCAGGCGTTCGGTGGTGGTGGCCTTGATCGACACGCACGAGACCTCGCAACCCAGGTCGGCGGCGACGTTGCCGCGCATCGTCCCGATGTGCGGCGCGAGCTTGGGCGCCTGCGCGATCACGGTCGCATCGACGTTGCCGATCGCGTAGCCGCGCGCGCGCACCAGCGACATCACGTGCCGCAGGAGCGCGCGGCTGTCGGCGCCCTTCCACCTGGGATCGGTGTCGGGAAAGTGGGCGCCCAGGTCGCCCAGCGCGAGTGCGCCAAGGAGCGCATCGCTGATCGCGTGCAGGAGCACGTCGGCGTCGGAGTGACCGTCGAGCCCGCGCGCGTGGGGGATCGTGACGCCGCCGATCACCAGGGGACGCCCCGCAACCAGGGCGTGAACGTCATAGCCGGTACCAACTCTCATTTGTGTTCCCGGGTCATGGGCGTCTCCCGATCATGCCTTCTCCTGCGCGGCGAGGATCGCCGATGCCAGCGGCAAGTCCTCCGCGAACGTGATCTTGACGTTGGCGGGACTGCCGCGCACGAGCCGGGGCGCGAGTCCCAGTGCCTCGACCGCCTGCGACTCGTCGGTGCACTGCAGGGCGCCCTCGCGCGCGAGCGCGCGGCGCAGGACGCCAAGGCGGAACATCTGCGGCGTCTGCGCGGCCCACAGGCCGGCGCGCGGCACGGTCGTCTCGACGCGCGGCGCATCGGCGTAGGCATCGCCGCGCTTCAGCGTGTCGGCGACGGGCAGGGCGAGCAGTCCGCCGACGTCGTCATCCTCGAGGACCGTCACGAGGCGCGCGAGCGCGTCCACCGGCACGCACGGCCGCGCCGCGTCGTGCACCGCGATCCAGTCGCCCTCGTCGAACTCGGGCGCGATCGCCTCGACGGCGTTGGCGATGGATCGGGCGCGCGTATCGCCGCCGCAGCGCAGGATCCGGACCGTCGATGGCCGGTCGGTCAGGCGCTCGTAGTCGCGGTCGTCGGGTGCGAGCACCACGAACATCGCGTGATGTTCCATCGCGGCAAGGCGCGCAAGCGTGCGCAGGATGACCGGTGTTCCGTCGAGCATCGCGTACTGCTTGGGCGTGGCCGCACCGAAGCGCGATCCGCCGCCCGCCGCCGCCACCAGCACCGCGATCCTGTTCATGCGATCAGCAACGCAAGCCGCTCCTCGTCGAGCGGTCGAAAACCCAGGCGCTCGTAGAAGCGCCATGCGCCTTCGTTGTCGCGGTGGCAGCCGCAGTCGATGCGCGTCACGCCCTCGTCGCGCAGGTGCTCGCGCAATTGCCGGAGCATGGCGCCGCCCACTCCCCTGCCCTGCCACGACGGGTGCACGGTGACGTCGTCGAGCTTGGCGACGACGCTCCCGCGCGACGTGGAGATGGCGCGGCACACGACGCACGCGCCGACGGCGCGATCGCCGTCGAACGCGAGCCAAACGAAGCCGATCTCGGGGCGCGCGAGGAAGAGCGCGAGCGCACGATCGAGCGCCTCCACGCCGTCGTCGCCATACGCCCCCGAAGACGCGCGATAGTGCGCATCGTCGCGCAGGAATCCGCCCAGCAGCTCGCGCGCGAACGGCACGCTCGCGGCCGACATGCGCCCGCAGCGGATCGTGGCCGGCGCTTGCGCTTGCCCGAGGCTCATGCGACCGCGAGCGGCTGCAGCACCGCGCGGATGCGCGCGGGAATGTCCGTCGGCGTATTGGTCGCGCGGTCGACCCAAACGTGCACGAAGCGCCCCGCGGCCGCGGGTGTCGCGTCGTCCTTGCGGAAGAGCGCGATCTCGTACGTCACCGAGCTGCGCCCGAGCTTTGCCACGCGGATGCCGGCGTCGATGGTCTCGGGGAAGGTGAGCGAGCGGAAGAACCGGCACGACGTCTCTACCACCAGCCCCACCTGGTCCGCGTTGCGGATGTCGAGGCCGCCCTCGCGGATCAGGTGCTCGTTGACCACCGTGTCGAAGTACGAGTAGTACGTCACGTTGTTCACGTGACCGTACGTGTCGTTGTCCATCCAGCGCGTGGGGATCGCGAGGAAGTGGCGGTAGTCGGCGCGCGTATGCTCGCGGGGATCGGTCACGTGCGTCGGTCAGTTGCGCGAGAACATGCGAGCGTCGAGAAGCTCGATCCAGTGGCGCACGGGAATCTGCGTGCCCGACTCTAGATGCGCGAGGCAGCCGATGTTGGCGGTCACGATCACGTCCGGACGCGGGGCTTCGAGCGCCCGGAGCTTGTTGGCCTTGAGCTGGTTGGACAGCACGGGCTGCAGCACCGAGTACGTGCCCGCCGAGCCGCAGCACGTGCTCGTGTCGGCGACGGGCAGCAGCGAGTGGCCGATCGCGAGCATGATCTCCTCGACCTGCCCGCGGATGCGCATGCCGTGCTGCAGCGTGCACGGCGAATGGAACGCGACCCGTTGCGGGCCCTGGTCCATCGCGATCATCGGCGCGATGGTCTTCCACTCCGCCATCACGATCTCGATGGGATCGCGCGCGAGCTCCGCGATCTTCTTGGCCTTCGCCGCATACGCGGCGTCGTGGGCGAGAAAGTGGCCGTAATCCTTGACGAGCACCCCGCAGCCCGTGGCAGTGACGACGATCGCCTCGAGGCCGCGATGCACGAGCGGCCACCACGCATCGATGTTGCGGCGGACGATGTCGCGTGCCTCGTCGTCCGCAGCGAGGTGGTGCGATACCTGGCCGCAGCAGCCGCCGCCGGCGACGCGCAGGGGCGAGATGCCGATGCGATCGAGCACGCGCGCGCATGCGGCGTCGATGTTGGGCTTGAGCGCGGGCTGCACGCAGCCTTCCATCACGATCATCTTGCGCTCGTGGCGCGCCGCGGGCCACGCGCCAGCGCGATCGGATCGCGGGATGTGATCGGCAAGCTCGCGCGGCAAGAGGCCCTTCACCAGCCGGCCCATGGTCAGTGCGCCGCTGAAGACGGAGCGCGACAGGAGCGTCTTGC
>CAZIZD010000019.1:4598-5323 GCA_964543615.1 uncultured Alcaligenaceae bacterium
ATACGGCGGCCGATGTCGACGAGGCGCCCGTATTGCACCCCGGACGGGCACGTCGTCTCGCAGTTGCGGCAGGTGAGGCAGCGGTCGAGGTGAAGCTGCGTCTTCTGCGTGACCGCGTCGCCCTCGAGCATCTGCTTGATGAGATAGATGCGGCCGCGCGGCCCGTCGAGCTCGTCGCCCAGGAGCTGGTAGGTCGGGCAGGTCGCGGTGCAGAAGCCGCAATGGACGCAGGCGCGCAGGATCGCGTCGGCCTCGCGGCCGTCGCGCGTGTCCTTGAACTCGGGAGCGAGATTGGTCTGCATCTAGCGTTTCATACGACGAAGCGGCCGTGGTTGAACACGCCGTGCGGGTCGAACACGGCCTTGAGCTTGCGGTGCACCGCGGCGAGCGCCGGATCGAGCGGATGGAAGACGCCGGCCGTGCGATCCCCGCCGCGGAACAGGGTCGCGTGCCCGCCTTGCGACGCGGCCCATGCGCGCACGCGACTGGCGTCGACACGATCCTTTGCGACGAGCCAGCGCAGCGCGCCGCCCCACTCGATGAGCTGCTCGCCCCCCAGGTCGGTGTAGGGCGCCGTCGATCGCACGGACAGGCGCCACAACACCGCGCCCGCTTTCGCCGCGTCGGCAAAGAACGGATGCGTGTGATCGCGCACCGACGGCCAGTACGCCTCGGCCTCCGGTTCGCCGCGCCCACCGAGCTTGATTGCCGCGGCCTGGACGGCG
>CAZIZD010000019.1:5333-21552 GCA_964543615.1 uncultured Alcaligenaceae bacterium
GCGCCCGACAGGCGCACCATGAGCCGGCCCGCATGGAAGCACGTGGCCGACACCGGCAGCGGCTGCCCGCCCCACTCGTTCGCGCGGCGGATGGCTTCGTCGGCCGAGCACTGGAACGATATGGTGGTCTCGTCGCGCGAGGTAGGCGTGCAGCGGAGCGACACCTCGGTGATCACGCCGAGCGTGCCGAGCGCGCCCGTCTGCAGCCGCGCGACGTCGAAGCCCGCGACGTTCTTCATGACGCGGCCGCCGAACGTGAGGTGCTCGCCGGCGCCATCGAGGATCTTCACACCGAGCACGGCATCGCGAACGGCGCCGGCGTAAGGGCGCCGCGGTCCCGACAGCCCCGACGCGATCGCGCCGCCGAGCGTGCCGCCTGGCGCGAAGCGCGGCGGCTCGAACGCAAGCATCTGGCCGCGCGCGCGCATCGCGCTCTCGATCGCCGACAGCGCCGTTCCCGCCCGCGCCGTGATCACGAGCTCGTTGGGTTCGTAGTCGACGATGCCCGCGTAGACGTGCATGTCGAGCACGTCCCCTTCGAGCGGGCCGCCGTAGAAGTCCTTGGTGCCGCCGCCGCGGATGCGCAGCCGCGCCCCTTGGGCACCCGCGGCGCGGATGCGTTCGGCGAGGGACTTCAGCACCTGTTCCATCACGCGCGGGCGATCTTGTCCCGGTAGATGACGCGCGGCTCGTCGGCCTGGATGACTTCCTTCTCGGCGAGCGCGTCGGCTTCCCATTCGCGCACGAACGGATGCGCGAGCAGCGCGGCGAGGTAGTCGCCCGCAGCGCCGCCGGGATGGACGTCGTACGTCCGGAAGCGGAAGGCGACCGGGGCATAGAAGGCGTCGGCGATCGTGAAGGCGCCGAGCAGATAGGGGCCGCCGCGTCCGAAACGCCGCCGCGTCTCGTCCCAGATCTGCGTCACGCGCGCGATGTTCGACGCAAGGCCGTCGGACCACGGCCGGACGTCCACACGCTCGCGGATGCACATCGCCATCTCGTTACGCAGCGACGAGAAGCCCGAGTGCATCTCCGCGGTGATGCTGCGTGCCCACGCCCTCGGCGCAGGGTCCTGCGGCCACATGCCAGCGTGACGCTCCGCGAGGTATTCGGCGATGGCCAGCGTGTCCCAGACCTGCACCTCGCCGTGGTGCAGCGCCGGCACGAGCGCCGTCGGCGAGAACGCGAGATTGTCGGGGTTGAAGTTGCCGGTGAGCTGGACCTTCACCTCGCGGAACGGCGCGCCCGAGAGCTTGACCGCAAGCCAGCCGCGCAGCGACCACGAGGAGTAGTTCTTGTTGCCGATGAAGAGTGTGTACATGTCGACTCGCGAATCCCGCGTTCTAGCGCGGAACCGTCTTTCCCGGGTTCATGATGTCGAGCGGATCGAACGCGCGCTTGATCGTCTTCATGAGCTCGACCGCCTCGCCGTGCTCCGCCACCAGCGCGTCGAGCTTGTGCATGCCGACCCCATGCTCGCCGGTGCACGTGCCGCCCATCGCGATGGCGCGCATGCTCACGCGCTGCGCGATCTCGTCCGCCTTCGCACGCTCGGCCGCGCTCGCGGGATCGAACAGCACGAGCACGTGGAAGTTGCCGTCGCCCACGTGACCCACGATGGGCGCGATGACGCCTTCGCGGTCGAGCTCGGCGCGCGTCTCGAGCAGGCAATCGGCCAGCCGCGAGATGGGCACGCACGCATCTGTGGAGAACGCCTGCTTGCCCGGCGCCAGCGCCAGCGCCGCGTAGTACGCGTTGTGGCGTGCCTTCCACAGCTTGCTGCGCTCCTCGGCCTGGGTGGCCCACCGGAACGCGCTGCCGCCATGCTCGCCCGCGATCGCCTCCATGAGCTCCGCCTGCTCGCGCACGCCGTTCGCAGTGCCGTGGAACTCGAACAGGAGCGTCGGCTTGGCCTCGAACCCCTCGAGCTTCGAATAGGCGATGCATGCCTGCATCTGCAGCGCGTCGAGGATCTCGATGCGCGCGACGGGAATGCCCACCTGCATCGCCTGGATGACGGTGTTCACCGCCGCCGCGAGATCGGGGAACTGGCACACCGCCGCCGACACGGCCTCCGGCAATCCGTACAAGCGCAGGCGGATCTCGGTGATGACGCCGAGCGTGCCTTCGGAGCCCACGAAGAGATGCGTGAGGTCGTAGCCCGCGGCCGACTTGCGCGCGCGCCCGCCAGTGTGGACGATGCGCCCGTCCGCGGTGACCACGGTGAGCCCCAGCACGTTCTCGCGCATCGTTCCGTAGCGGACGGCGTTGGTGCCCGAGGCGCGCGTCGACGTCATGCCGCCGATGGTGGCGTTCGCGCCCGGATCGATCGGGAAGAACAGGCCGGTTCCCTTGAGCTCGGCGTTGAGCTGCTCGCGCGTCACGCCGGCCTGCACGCGGCAGTCGAGATCGGGGGCGTTGACCTCGAGCACGCGGTTCATCTCGGACAAGTCGATGCACACGCCGCCGTACAGCGCGGCCACGTGGCCTTCGAGCGAGGTGCCGACACCGAAGGGAATCACCGGCACGCGGGCAGCGTGGCAAAGGCGCACGATGGCCGCGACTTCCTCGTTGGTGTGCGGATAGACCACGATGTCCGGCAACGCCGGATCGGCGAGACCCTCGCCATGCGCGTGCTGCTCGCGGATCGCGTTGGCGGTCTTGGCGCGCGCGCCGAAATCGCGGCCGAGCGCGGCGACGACCGCCGCGACGCTGCCTTCGTCGACCGGTGCGCGCAGGGGATCGCGTGCGTTCATGATTCGATGTCCTAGAAGCGGGGGATGTCTGGATGCGGAAGGTGCCCGGCATGCACGTGCATGCGTCCCATCTCCGCACAGCGGTGCAGCGTCGGAACCGCCTTGCCCGGATTGAGGAGGCGATGCGTGTCGAACGCTTCCTTGATGCCGTGGAACCGCGTGAGCTCCGCCGCTGCGAACTGGATGCACATCGTGTTGAGCTTCTCCACCCCCACGCCGTGCTCGCCGGTGACCGTGCCGCCCACTTCGATGCAGAGCTCGAGGATGCGGTCGCCGAACGCGATGGTCTTCTCCGTCTCGCCTTCCTTGTTGGCATCGTAGAGGATGAGCGGATGCAGGTTGCCGTCGCCCGCGTGAAAGACGTTGGCGCAGGTGAGGCCGTACTCCTTCGACCACTCCGCGATGGCACGCAGCACGCGGGGCAGCGCCTTCCGGGGAATCGTGCCGTCGATGCAATAGTAGTCGGGGGAGATGCGTCCGGCCGCGGGAAACGCGGCCTTGCGTCCCGACCAGAACAGGAGCCGCTGCGCTTCGTCCCGGGAGACGCGGATCTCGCTCGCGCCCGATTCCTTCAGGATGCGGCGGATGTCGGCAATCTCGGCCGCGACCTCCTCGCTGGTGCCGTCCGACTCGACCAGCAGCACGGCCGCAGCCTCCAGAGGATAGTTCGCATGGACGAACTGCTCGACCGCGCGCGTCGCGGTCTGGTCCATCATCTCGAGGCCTGCCGGTACGATGCCCGCGGCGATGATCGCGCCGACCGCCGCGCCCGCTTTCTCGACGTCGTCGAACGCCGCGAGCGCGACTTGGGCGACCTGCGGCTTCGGCGTGAGCTTCACCGTGATCTCGGTGATGACAGCGAGAAGGCCCTCGCTGCCGTTGATGAGTGCAAGGAGGTCGTAGCCCGCGCTGTCGAGCGACTCGCCGCCGAACTCGACCACGTCGCCGGTGATGAGCACGCCGCGCACGCGCCGCACGTTGTGCACCGTGAGCCCGTACTTGAGGCAATGCACGCCGCCCGCGTTCTCGGCAACGTTGCCGCCGATGCTGCACGCGATCTGCGACGAAGGATCGGGCGCGTAGTAAAGGCCGTGGGGCGCGGCGGCCTCGGAGATCGCGGCGTTGCGCACGCCCGGCTGCACGACCGCGGTCCGCGCGATCGGATCCACCGCCAGGATGCGCTTGAACTTGGCGAGCGAGAGCACGATGCCGGTGGCGTCGGGCAGCGCGCCCCCGGAGAGGCCGGTACCGGCGCCGCGCGCGACGACCGTCACCCGCGCAGCGTTGCACGCCTTGAGGATCGACACGACCTGCGCCTCGGTCTCGGGCAGCACGACCGCGGCCGGCTGCACACGGAAGAGCGTGAGGCCGTCGCACTCGTACGGCTTCGTCTCCTCGGGCGTCAGCAACAGCGCGGCGGGCGGAACGATGGCCGCGAGCTCCGCTTGCAAAGCGCGGTCGAGCATGGGATTCGTCCAGTGTGCGAACGCGGAACGTGCGCGCTCGTTCCGGACGATTATTTCACACGAGGCCGAGCGCGCGAACGAGCATTCGCTCCGTGGTATCCACGACGCGATGACGGGCTTCCGGCGAGGCCATGGTGCGCGCCACCGAAACGGCGCCGGAACAGCTCGTATAGACGAAGAGCGCCGACTCGCGGCGGGTCATCCCCTCGACCTCGGGGAAGTGCGCCGCGATGCGTTCCAGCAGCACGCCGGTATGAGCCGCAAACGCGTTGCGCGCCTCGCGGTTGGCGCGCGCCACCTCCGGCAGGAGCAGCGTCATGGGACACGCGTGCTCGAGCGACGGATCCTCCACCTGGGCAAGATATTGCCGGATCAGCGCGCGCACCCAGGCCTTGGGGTCCTGGACATGGGTCAGCGAGGCGAGCAGGCGGTCGACGCTGCGCGTGAGTCCGTACAGCAGCGCCTCCCGGGCCAGGGCCTCCTTGGAGTCGAAGTGGGCGTAGAAGCCGCCCACCGTCAGACCGGCACGGGCCATCACGTCGGACACCGACGCCGCCTCGTAGCCGCGCGCCTTCATGAGATCGTCCGCTGCGCCTAGGATCTTTCGGCGGGTTTCCTGCTTGTGCTCCGCTGCATATCGTGCCATGATGGTCATCATATTATATTTGTAATATTTGCACAATGGGTTCGGAAACTCGGCTCGGACGGTTCGAGCAATAGGTCGGACCCACGGTTGCTGGAAGCCTCATGACCTCGCTCGCCCTCCTGCCCCTCGACGCGCCGTTCCGGCTGGCCGACGGCCGCCACCTCGAGTTCGCGCCCATCACTCCGGCGGCGCGACCCCTCATCGAGCGCGCGATGGCCGGCTTGAGCCCGCTGACGAGCTACCGGCGATTCTTCTCCGTCCGCTACCAGCTTTCGGAAGAGGAGCTCGACCAGCTGACCATCCTCGACGGCGTGCAGCGGTACGCCATCGGCGCGACAGTGCGCGAGGGCGATGCGCCGAGCGGCGTGGGCGTGGCGCGTTGGGTGCGCGACCGCGAGAGGCCTCGCATGGCCGACCTCGGCCTGCTGGTAGTCGATGCGTTCCAGGGGGCGGGCGTCGGGAAGACCCTGCTGGCGCGGCTTGCCAAGGCCGCGCTCGCACGGGGCATCGACACCTTTCGCGGCATGGTGCTGCTCGACAACGAGCCGATGCTGCGGCTCCTGCGCAAGCTGTCGCCGGGCTTGCGCCTGCGGCGCGTGGAGGACTACTACGAGGTCGAGGCGCCGATGACCGGCGGCCCCTTGAGCTCGATCACGTTGCCGTCCGGATCCTCGACGTAGATCGACGGCCCCTTCCCTTCGGCGCCGATGCGCTGCGCGGTGGGGCCTGCCTTCACGCCGTGCGCGTCGAGGTGCGCGCGGATCGCCGGCTCGTCGAACGGGTCGACGCGCAGGCACACGTGATCGACATTACGGCCCTCGTTCCCCGGCGGCGCGCCGCCTGCGGCGCCGAGCTTTCCGTCGACCGGAACGAGATCGATCATCGAGCGGCCCGCGCGCAGCTGCCACAGGCCCATCTCCGGCCGAGCGAGCTCGACCTCGCAGCCGAGGACGTCGCGATAGAACGCGAGCGCGCGGGTGAGTTCGCGCACGCGCAGCACGACATGGTCGATTTCGCGAACGGAGATCACGCGACCCCCGAGGTCCCTAGACGCAACGCCCGCCGTCCACCTCGAGGCAGGTGCCGGTGATGAACGAGGCCTCGTCGGAGGCGAAGAAGACCGCGGCGGTCGCGACGTCGGACGGCTGGGACAGGCGGCCGAGCGGAATCGAAGCGACGAACTGCGCCCGCCGCTCCGGCGTGTCCTCGCCCATGAACTGCGCGAGCATCGCGGTCTCGCCCGCGACCGGGTTGATCACGTTGACGCGGATGTTGTCCTTGGCGAGCTCGGCCGCCATCGAGCGCGACGTCACGATGGCCGCGCCCTTGCTGCCGTTGTACCAGGTGAGCCCGGGACGCGGACGCACGCCCGCGGTGGAAGCGATGGTGATGAACACACCGCTCCTCTTCTGGCGCATGTGCGGCACCGCGTGCTTCGCGGTGAGGAAAAGGCTCTTCACGTTGACCGCGTAGATGCGGTCGAACTGCTCCTCGGTGACGTCGAGCAGCGGCTGGTTGCGATGCGTGGTGCCCGCGTTGTTGACGACGATGTCGAGACCGCCGTACTGCGCGATCGCGAAGTCGATCACGCGCTTCACGTCGGCGTCCTTCGACACGTCGCCCTGCACGAAGCGCGCGTTGCCGCCCACCTCGACGATCTGGCGCACGACGCGCTCGCCGTTCTCGGCGTCGAGGTCGTTGGCCACCACTTTGGCGCCCTCGGCGGCAAAGCGCTGGGCGATGCCGCGGCCGAAGCCCGACGCCGCCCCCGTCACGATCGCAATCTTGTCCCGTAGTCTCATTTCGATCTGCTCACTTCATCCGTGGCGGAGCACCACCGTCTTCACGGTCGTGAATCCGTGCAAGGCCTCGAAGCCCTTCTCGCGGCCGTATCCCGAGTGCTTGACGCCGCCGAACGGGAGCTCGACACCGCCGCCCGCGCCATAGTTATTGACGAACACCTGGCCGCTTTGCACGGCACGCGCCATGCGCAGCTGCCGGCCGCCGTCCTGCGTCCACACGCCCGCGACGAGACCGAAGTCGGTGGCGTTGGCAAGGCGCACCGCATCCGCCTCGTCCTGGAAGGGCATGGCCGACAGCACGGGACCGAACACCTCGTCGCAGGCGAGGCGATGGTCCGCCGGAACGTCGCGCAGCAGCGTGGGCGCGACGTAATAACCGCCCGAAGGCGCATCGGCCGCGACGCGGCCCTGCGCGACGATCGCAATGCCATCGCGCTTCGCCTGGTCGAGGAACTCTCGCACGCGCGCAAGCTGCGTCTCGCGGATGAGCGGACCGCAATCGAGATCGGCGAGCGCGGGTCCCGCCTGCAGCACCGCGAACTTCTCCCCCAGCCTGCGCAGCACCTCCTCGTAACGCGAGCGCTGCACGAGGAGCCGGCTGCCCGCCGAGCAGGTCTGCCCCGCGTTCTGCACGATGGCGTTGACGAGCGCGGGCAGCGCGAGCTCGAGGTCGGCATCCTCGAACACGATCTGCGGCGACTTGCCGCCGAGCTCGAGGGTGATGGGGCAATGCCGGCGCGCGGCGATCTCGCCTACGAATGCGCCCGTCGCGGGCGAGCCCGTGAACGAGATGTGCGCAATGCCCGGATGCGTAGCGAGCGCAGCGCCCGCCTCGCGTCCGAGGCCCGTGACGATGTTGAGCGCGCCTGCGGGCAATCCCGCCTCGCGTGCGAGGCGCGCGACCTCAAGCAGCGAGAGGCACGCATCCTCTGCCGGCTTGACCACGCACGCGTTGCCGGCGGCGAGCGCGCCGCCCACCGAGCGGCCAAAGATCTGCAGCGGATAGTTCCACGGGATGATGTGCCCCGTGACGCCGTGCGGCTCGCGCCACGTGAGCACCGCGTAGCCCTCGGGATACGGCAGCGTCTCCCCGTGCAGCTTGTCGCAGGCGCCCGAGTAGAACTCGAAGTAGCGTGCGCACGCCGCGACGTCGGCGCGCGCCTGCTTCATGGGCTTGCCGCAGTCGCGTGCCTCGACGAACGCGAGCGCTTCCGCGTTGGCCAGGATCACCTGCGATATGGCCATCAGCGCACGCCCGCGCTCTGCCGGCGAAAGCTTGCTCCACGCGCCTTCGCGCGCCGACTGCGCCGCGCGCACGGCGAGGTCGATGTCCTCCGCCGTGCCGCGTGCGATCTCGGCGAACGGCGCGCCGTCGGAGGGATCGATCATGGGCAGCGTCGCGCCCTGCGCGGGCGCGCGCCACTCGTTGCCGATGAAGTGCCCGGCCGGCGTCTTGATGGCCGGCCACGATGCGTTGGGCGCGTTCACGTCTTGGGCTTCGCCGAACCGGCGGGCAGGAACTTGTGGGCCAGCGTCTGCTCGTCCACGCGCGGCGAGTACGTGATGCCGTCACGCGTTGCCCACAGGCTGACCTGGAAGTGCAGCGGGATGATGCCAGTGTCGCCGATCGCGAGCTCCGCCGCGCGTTGCAGGTACGCCTCGCGCTTGACGTCGTCGACGGTCATCATCGCGTCCTCGGTCAGCGCGTCGACCTTGGTGTTCGAGTAGCGGCCGCGGTTGGCGGTGCCGAAGCCCTTGTCCTTGTTGAACGTCATGAGCAGGGCCTTGAGCGACGACGACGACTCTCCGGTGCCCGTGCTCCAGCCGACGAGCATCACGCTGAACTTGAGCTCGGTGGCCTGCGGGAAGAAGGTCGCAGAGGGCATCGCGATGACTTCCGTGGGAATGCCCGCGCGCGTCCACATCTGCGCGATGGCCTGCGCGATCTTGGCGTCGTTGACGTAGCGGTTGTTGGTCGCGTGCAGCGTGACCTTGAAGCCGTCGGGATAGCCCGCCTCGGCAAGGAGCTTCTTCGCCCCTTCGGGATCGAACGCCTCGACCTTCAGGTTCTTCGTGGCGCCGAACAGGAAGTCGGGCACGAGCTGGCCGGCGGGAATGGCCTCCGATTCCATCACGCGCTCGACGATCGCGGGACGGTTGATCATCTTCGACAGCGCCTTGCGCACGCGCGCGTCCTTAAGCGGGTTCCTGTCGAGCGGCTTGCCGTCCTTGGCGGTGACGGTGGGCGTGATCGCGCGATCGCTGTCCATGTGCACGTACATCAGGCGATCGGACGTCTGCCGGTAGATGGCGAGCTTCTTGTCCTGCTTCAGCTTCGCGACGTCGGACGTCGGGACGTTCTCGATCACCTGCACGTCGCCCGCGAGCAGCGCGGCCACGCGCGCGGCATCCTGCGTAACGATGCGCAGCGTGACCTTGTCCCACGGTGTCTTGCCGCCCCAGTAGGCGTCGTTGCGCACGAGCTCGATGCGGTCGCCCTTGGTGAACTTGACGAGCTTGTAGGGCCCCGTGCCGATCGCCGCCTTGCCCGAGTTGAAGTCCTCGGTGCTCGCGTTGGCCGCCTGCTTGCTGACGATCGCCACCTGCGTCATGTCCGACGGCATCAGCGGATACGGCTGCGCGGTCTTGAAGCGAATCGTGTAGGGATCGACGACCTCGATCTTCGCGATCTGCTTGGTGTAGGCCGTGAACGGCGACGGGCTGTTGGGCACCTTCGGCACGCGCTCGATCGAAGCGACCACGTCGGCGGCGGTGAAGTCGCTGCCATCGTGGAACTTCACACCCTTGCGCAGCTTGAACTCCCAGGTGGTCGGATCGACGGCCTTCCATTCGGTGGCAAGCCCCGGGACCATCTGCGACTTCTCGTTGCGCTCGACCAGATAGCCGTAGAGGTGGCTCGCGACGTTGTTGTTGGGCGTGAGGTTGTGATAGTGCGGGTCGACGGCCGTCACGTCGGTGCCGAGACCGACGGTCAGGTTGGCGGCGGTGAGCGGACCGGCGATCGCGACGATCGCAAACGCGGCAAGCCAGCGGATTGAACGCATGCGCTAAGTCTCCTCGAAGTGGCGCCGTGAAGGATAGCGCAACGGTTTCCATTTGTAACAGGACGCAACGGAGGAAACCCGGGCGTCAACGGCGGGTCCCATCCTTACGTTGTTGGAAGCAAGCCCACAGAAGGGCCGTTCATAGAAGGAGAGATGCATGAGCCGCACCAGAATTCTCGCTGTAGCACTGGGCACCGCGCTCGCAGGCGCCGCCGTCGTGTTCCCCGCCACCGCCTCGGCAGGCGGCAATGTCGCATGGAGCGTGTCGGTCGGCGGGCCGGGGTTCGCAGTCAACGCAGGCCAGCCTGGATATTACGGAGCGCCCTATCGCCCCTACTACCGGCCTCCTAACTACGGTCCGGCGTACTACGGCCCCTACCGCGGGCCCTATTACCGCCCGGCGCCCGTGGTGTACCGCCCCTACTATCCGCCGGTTCGCGTGATCGCGCCCCCCCCGGTCGTGGTCGCACCGCGCGTCGTGTACACCCAGCCGTACTACGGCCCGGTCGTCCCCGTGCCCTATTGACCGCGCGCAACGCCGCATCGCCCTTCGACGGCGCCTTCGGGCGCCGTTTTTCATGAGCCGGACCTGTCGGGCACCGACGTCGCCTCGATGCGCCTACATCGCACGAGGCGGCTGTCCGACGAAGATTGCAGGCATCGTCGCGTTGGCTGCGCCCACCGGCGGTGCGAATCTTCCTGACGGCAACGTCAACAAGCTACTGGAGGTTCGCATGCATGCATCGATCAAGACATTGGCTTTCGCGGGCGCCGTCGCCTGCGCCGCCACCGCTTCCGCGCAGGTCACGTTCTTCGAGAACGAAGGATTCAACGGCCGCTCGTTCACGGCGGATCGCCCGGTCGGCAACTTCGAGCGCAGCGGCTTCAACGACCGCGCGTCGTCGGCGATCGTGCGCGGCGGATGGTGGGAGATGTGCGACGACCGTCGCTTCGGCGGCCGCTGCGTGACGCTGCGTCCGGGCAGCTACGGCAACCTTGCCGCCATGGGGCTCAACGACCGCGTGTCGTCGGTGCGGCCCGTCGACGGACCGGGCCATGGCGGGTACGGCACTCCGCCCGCCGTCGCGCAAGGAAGCTACGACTATCGCCGCCGCGGCAACGAGCGCATCTACGAAGCGCCGGTGACGTCGGTGCGGGCCGTGGTCGGCCCGCCCGAGCAGCGATGCTGGGTCGAGCAGCAGACGACGGGCACGTCGAACAATGCGATTCCCGGCGCGATCGCGGGCGCCGTGATCGGCGGCATTCTGGGTCACCAGGTGGGCGGCGGACGCGGACGCGACGTCGCGACCGGCGTCGGCGCGATCGCGGGGGGCGCCGTCGGCGCGAACGTGGGCAGCCAGTACGGCGGCCAGACGGTCACGCAGGAGGTCCAGCGCTGCGCGTACACGCAGGGCAACTCACGGCCGGACTATTACGACGTGACCTACAACTTCCGCGGCTACGAGCATCGCGTGCAGCTCACCGCGCCTCCGGGACCGACGATCCTCGTCAACGACGACGGCGAGCCCCGCGTCTAGCGTTTGAAGGCAATGCGATAAATGGCGCCCGCGCTGTCGTCGCTTACGAGCAACGACCCGTCGGGCGCCACGATCACGTCTGCAGGGCGCCCCCAGACCTGCCCCGTGTCGCTCAGCCATCCTTCCGCGAAGGGCTTGTACTCGATGGCGCGTCCGCTTGCATCGAGGCGCACGAGGCTGACGCGATACCCGATCTTGCGGCTCCTGTTCCACGAGCCGTGCTCGGCGATGAAAACCTGGTTGCGGTATTCCGGTGGAAACTGGTCGCCGGTGTAAAAGCGCATGCCCAGTGCCGCGACGTGCGGGCCCAGGTTCTGCGCGGGCGGCACGAAGTCGCTGCACGGGCGCTTGCGGCCGAACTCCGGATCCGCGATGGTGCCGCCGTGGCAGTAGGGATATCCGAAATGCGCGCCGGTCTTCTCCACGCGGTTGAGCTCGTCGGGCGGCAGGTCATCGCCCAGCATGTCGCGTCCGTTGTCCGTGAACCACAGCTCCTTCGTCTGCGGGTGCCAGGCGAAGCCCACGGTATTGCGCACGCCGCGCGCCACCACCTCCCGGCCGCTGCCGTCGGGATCGATGCGCGTGATCACCGAATAGCGATCGGTTTCCGGCTCGCAAATGTTGCACGGGGCGCCGACCGGTACGTACAGCTTGCCGTCCGGACCGAACGCGATGAACTTGCGGCCGTGGTGCCCATCCCTCGGATAGGCATCGGTGACCACCACCGGCGCGGGCGGCGCATCGAGCCGCCTATCGATGTCGTCGAAGCGCAGGATGCGGCTCACCGCGGAGACATAGAGGGCGCCGTCGCGATAGGCGACACCCGCGGGGTCGCGCAGGCCGCTCGCGATGGTGCGCACGCGAGCCGCTCCCCCGCCTGGCGGAAAGGTCACCGCGTAGACGTTGCCTGCGCTGCCCGATCCCACGAACAGCGTGCCGTCGCGGCCGAACGTCATCGCGCGCGCGTTGGGCACCATCGCGGCCACTTCGATGCTGAATCCCGGCGGCAGCTTGATGCGGTCGAGCGGCAGCGATTGCGCAAGCGACTGTGTCGCCGCCAGCGCGAGGATCGACGCGATCATGGAATGCTTCATGCGCAGCTCCCAACTTGGATGCCTCCATGATAAGGCCTGGTGCAAGGCGTCCCGGATTCCCGGCTTCGGCGCGATGCTATGCTCCTCTTTTAGGGTAGGAGTCGCCTATGAACGCTCCCGGAAGCCTCGCCGCGGTCCGTCCCGAGCTCCGATCGCTCGACCTCATTCGCACGCTCGTGGGCTACGACACCACGAGCCGCGACTCCAATCTCGCGCTCATCGAATGGGTGCGCAACTACCTCGCAGGACACGGCTTCACGACGGCGATGACGTTCGACGACGATCGCCGCAAGGCCAACCTGTTCGCGACGCTGGCCGCGCGGGACGGCAACGTCACCGAGGGCGGCATCGTCCTCTCGGGGCACACCGACGTCGTGCCCGTCGAAGGGCAGCCGTGGGACACCGATCCGTTCACGGTCACGCAGAAGGACGACCGGCTCTACGGCCGCGGCGTGACCGACATGAAGAGCTTCTCGGCCGTGGGGCTCGCGTTCGTTCCCGAGTTCGTTCGCCGCGGCGTGACGAAGCCGCTGCACTTCGCCCTCTCGTACGACGAGGAGGTCGGCTGCATCGGCGTGCGCCGCCTCATCGCCGACATCGTCGCGCGCGGCATCCGCCCCGCGGGCTGCATCGTGGGCGAGCCTACGGGCATGGAGCTCGTCGTGGCGCACAAGGGCAAGAAGGCCTGGCGATGCCGCGTGCGCGGCTTCGAGGCGCACTCCTCGCTCACGCCGCACGGCGTCAACGCGGTGCAGATCGCGTGCGAGATCGTGGCGTACATCGCACAGCGCGCGCGCGATTTCCGCGACGCCGGGAAGCGCGACGACGCCTACGACGTACCCTACACGACGGCGCACGTCGGCACCATCCGCGGCGGCACCGCGCTCAACATCGTGCCGCGCGACTGCGCGTTCGACTTCGAGATCCGTCACCTGCCCTTCGACGACCCCGATGCGTTCATCCGCGACGTGAAGGCGTTCGCGCAACGCTTCCTTCCCGGGATGCATGCCGTCGATCCCGCGACGCACATCGAGTTCGATCACCTGTCCACGCTCCCGGGCTTCGACACACACGACGGCAGCACCATCACCGCGCTCGGCCACGCCTGCAACGGCACGTCCGACGTCGGGAAGGTCTCGTTCGGCACCGAGGCCTCGCTGTTCCACGGCGCCGCCATTCCCACGATCATCTGCGGTCCCGGGCACATCGCGCAGGCACACCAGCCCAACGAATGGGTCTCGCTCGACCAGATCGCGCGCTGCGAGGCGTTCATGCAGCGCCTGGTCGACCGGCTCGCGCCGTGACGGGCGGAACCGCTCACGGGAACGCCCGCGAGGGCCGCATCGCTGCCATCGAGGTCGAGTTCCCGGATCTGCGCCCGTGGGCCGACGGCAACACGGGCATCCCGTACGTGTGGCGGTTCGAGTCGCCGCGGCCGGGGCCGCGCGTCACGATCCAGGCGCTCACGCACGGCAACGAGGTGTGCGGCGCGATCTGCAACGACTGGCTCCTGCGCGAAGGCGTGCGACCGGTTCGCGGGACGCTCACCATCACCTTCGCCAACGTCGACTCGTTTCTTTCCTTCGACGCGACCGACCCGTACGCGTCACGCTGCCTCGACGAGGACTTCAATCGCCTGTGGACCGCGGAAGTGCTCGACGGACCGCGGCAGTCGCGCGACCTCGCGCGCGCACGTGCGCTGCGGCCGCTGTACGACGACACCGACTACCTGCTCGACCTCCATTCGATGACCGACCCCTGCCCTCCGCTCGCGCTCTCGGGGCGGCAGCGCAAGGGTCTCGAGCTCGCGCAGGCGATCGCGGTGCCGGCTCACGTCGTCATCGACGCAGGGCACGCGGCCGGCAAGCGGCTGCGCGACTACGGCGCGTTCGACGATCCCGTCGACGAGCGCAACGCGCTCCTCATCGAATGCGGCCAGCACTGGGAACGCTCGTCGCCGCACGTCGCGAAGCAAGCTACGCTGCGATTCCTCCGCCACTTCGGCATGCTCGATCCCGCCTTCTACGACGCGCACGTCGATCCCGCGCCGCCGCCGCCGCAGCAGGCGATCGAGATCACGCACGTCATCACGATCGAGACCGATGCCTTCGCATTCGTGCGTCCGGTGAGCGGGCTTGCGGTGATCGCGGAAGGCGGATCGCTGCTCGCGCGCGATGGCCCGCGCGAGATCGTCACGCCCTACGACGATGCCGTGCTCGTCATGCCCGTGCGCCGGCCACGCAGAGGCGAGACCGCGGTGCGCATCGGGCGCGTCGTGCGCTGATCGGCGTTCAGGGTTTGACAGCCGCCATTGCGGCGGCAACGAGCTCCGCGCCGATCGGCGCGGACCACTTCGACCACACGGGCTCGGCAGCGGCGCGCATCGCCGCGCGCTGCGCCGGGGTGGGACGCACGACCGTGACGCCTTGCTTGCCGAGCTCGGCCAATGCGGTCTCCTCGCGCGCCAGGGCGCCCGCCGCGCGTATCGCCTCGGCCGCGGCCTCGCGCGCGACCGATTGTTGCTCCGCGCTCCATTGCTTCCACACCGCCTCGCGCACCGCGAAGACCATCACGTCGGCGAAGGCGCCCCAGCGGGTGACGGTGAGCAGGCCCCACGCCGCGATGCGCGCGGCCGCGAGCGTGGACGGCGCGCCCTCCTGCCCGCCGAGCGCGCGCGATGCAAAGCCGGCCTGCGCATCGGCGAGCGCCATCGCCTCGGGCCGCGCACCGAGAGCCGACAGCGTCTCGACGACCAATGGCACGGTGACCGTGCGAATGCGCAGGCCCACGAGATTGGCGGGTGAGGTGACGGGGTCCTTGAACGTCGCGATCGCGCGCTCGCCCAGGGGCGCCACCGCGATCACCACGACACCGGCCCGGGCGGCAGCCGCGTCGAGTTGCACGCGCACGGCGGGTGCGCCGGCCAGGGCTTCCTGCTCGCGGGCCTCCGGCGCGATCCACGGGAGTGCGTACACGCCGAAGGCCGGCAGCTGCGACGACCAGGCAAGCGCCGACCCCACCGCGAGGTCGGCCGCGCCGTCGCGCAGCGCGCCGAACTCGCGCAACGGATCGCGCGCGTGCAGCGTGCCCCCCGGATGATGGCGAACCTCGTACGCGCCCGACGACCGCTCGTTGAGGATCGCGGTCCAGCGCTCGGCGGCCTTGCCGAGGGCGAACGCCGGTCCCACGGCGGATCCGAGGCGGTACTCGGGCTTGGCCTGCGCGTGAGCGCGCGATGCCGCGAGCGCGGCCACCGAAAGCACGAACGAGCGGCGATCCATCGTGCGAGTGTAGCAACGTCATTCCTCCGGTCGCGCTTGCGGCTCGGGGACGTCGAGCCAGTAGCGGGCGCGCCGTGCACGCGCTGACTCCGGGACGAGCGAACGGCGGCCGTCGAAGCGAAGGACGACGGCACCCGCGAGATCGGTGCGAACGATCGCCACACCCAGGTTCGTGTAACGCGCCACGATGTCCGGACGCGGGTGTCCGAAGCGATTCCGGTAGCCGCTCGCGAAGATGGCAAGCGCGGGCGCGACCGCGCGCACGAACGCATGCGTGGACGACGTGCGCGAGCCGTGATGCGGAACGACGAGCACGTCCGCGGGCAGCCGCGCGCGCTCGGTGGCGACGAGTTGCGCCTCGCTGCGCGCCTCGATGTCGCCGGTGAGCAGCGAGCTCCCGTAGGCGGAGTCGACGCGCACGACGCACGAGCGATCGTTGGTCTTGCCCCGGGGGTCGTCGTACTCGAAGGCCTGCGGATGCAGCATCGCGAAGCGCACGCCGTTCCACGTCCATGCCTGGCCCGCGACGCAGCGGACGGGCCTTCGCGCGCGCGCCACGATGGGATGATCG
>CAZIZD010000020.1:0-11896 GCA_964543615.1 uncultured Alcaligenaceae bacterium
CGCTCGATGGCAATAAGCGCTTTGGGGGCGAGGCGGTCGAGGAGTTCGTTAGCGGCACTCTGCGCCTGCTCAGAATCAACCGGGAAACCGACCAGCGCGCAGCGATTGCGGCCCGACTGAAGACCGTCCAGCGGCGCAGGGATGAGTCCGGCACCCGAGAAGCACGCCTCCATGCAAGGTACGACCGAGTCCTCCGAGACGCCGACTGGAATCGCACCAAGCCCAACCGCAAGCGCCTTGGCAAGCACCGCGGCGCCAATGGGCCCGTCGGTCTCCGGCCGGCCATAGTCGCGCATGATGAAACCACTCAATACAAGGACCTTGTCGCCGGCAGAAACGTGGCTGCGCAGCAGCTGGCTCGCGACGAGCGAAAGTGGCAATCCACCGGCCTTTCTCCGCGCCGTGGCGTAAAGCGTGAGCAGTGGAATGCCCTTGAGGATCGTCCAGTTCGACATCGGTGCGGTGACCAGATGGTCGATCGCCTCCGCGATTCGCTCAATGCTAATGCCCGCCATGACTCAGATCCCCTCGCGTCGTGCGTTGCGCACTGCGCAACACTGTTGCGCACTTCATAATCGCATGCAAGAATGCCGTAGTCAAGACTCCACGAGGCACGAACAGCGCAGATGAGCAAGACTAATAAGGTCAAGGACGTCCGATCGTCAGCCAAGCGTCGCTCCACTACGGTGCACGCTGTTCAACACGCCATCCACGTGCTGCGATGCGCGTCGCAAGCACCATCAGGGATCGGCGTCTCCGACTTGGCGCGCACCGTCGGCTTGCACAAGAGCACCGTGTCCCGCCTCGTAGCCACGCTCGTGGCGGAGCATCTGCTGCAACGCAACGCGGATACGGACAAGATCGGGCCCGGCTTAGGGCTGGTCGCACTCGCGGCGCCGCTGCTGTCCACCGCAGACTTGCTGCGGGCGGCTCAACCGCAGCTCACAGCCCTTGCAGAGCGGTCTGGTGAAACCGTCAATCTCAGCGTCTGGGACGGCCATCACGCCGTCAGCGTGTACCAAGCGCTTGGGACCAATGCGATCACGCACTACGCGACTCCTGGGCAGGCCATCCCGGCGCATTGCACCGCCTCGGGAAAAGTCCTTCTGGCGTTCGCATCCGCGCAAGAGATCGACTCAGTCCTTTCGGTGAAGCTCAGACGCTTCACCGAACATACGACGACATCACCAGGCTTGCTGCGCGCTCAGCTCATCGAGATTCGCGCCACCGGCCGCGCCATCAACTTTGGCGAATTTGCAAGCGATGTAGGCGCGGTGGCGGCAGTGATCCGGGACATCGGCGGTCAAGCGCTTGCAGCGGTAACCATCACGGTGCCAACGTATCGGTTTTCGCCGGAGCGACAGTCGCAACTGCTAGCGATGGCCGAGTCGACAGCCTCCTTCATTTCCGCGCAGCTCGGATATCGTCCCGCGCCTACTGCGAACGATCGCGCGCCATCCCTAACCGACGCAGATACGGCGAGTCGCGAGCGAACCCGCCGGGGCTCGATCAGGCCGCGTAAGGGCACCATGTCGCGCCCTTGAGTGCGTGCTATCGGCAGTCGGACACTTCCTCCGATAGCCATTCTCGAATCTATGAGTTGCACGAGTTGAAGGCGACGAACTCAAACTGCGCACTTCTACATTGTCGTATCCCGAGCTATGACATCCATCACCCCTTGGCGTAGGTGTTGTGGTGTGGGGCGACACAACTCACCGCGGTGGACATGGTGCCTACAGCCGGCCGCCGTGAAGCCGATCTAAGACTGCTCGCTTTGTTGGCTGCGGGGGCCCGCAACCAGCCAATCACGACGGAAATCACAACGACGAAGGATGCTAATCAGCGGCAGCATGATCATCGACTTCGTCGCCTGGGTGGCGGCGAAGCGATTGGGATGGATGGTTGCAGTTGAGGCCAGGCGCAACAAGCTTAGCGATCAGAAGCTTAGTCAGCGGATATTGACAAATCCGATTTCATGAGCCGGTAGCGCATCGCGACAATATTGCCGATGTGGCGCGATGCCCGGCGAAGACGCTACATCCGCGCGATATCCTTGGCGCGCACGCCGTTGACGAGATACACGCCGTCGCGGGCGGCGATGTCGAACTCGAGCGCGTCGCCGTTCTCGCGCAGCACGCCCCGGGCCACGAGTTGCGCAACGGTCGCCTGCGCCTCGGATTCGCCCGGCGCCGCGGCCTGCATGAGGCGCGCGGCGAGGGTCCGCGACACGGAGGCGCGCCCGGACATCACGAAGCCATCAGCCGCGGTCCAGGCCTCCGGCGTCGCCGTCGCGCGCGCCTTGTCGATGCCGATGCGCAGCGATGCCGAGAGGTTGCCTTGCGGGGTCTTAAGCTCGAGCTTGTCGACCGCGAACGCGGGGTCGCCCTCGGCGAGGCTCGACGCGAGCTCCGACATCGCGCGCATGGCGAGCAGCATCTTCTGCGACTCCTTGGCGTCGATGTCGGAGAGGTTGCGGACATCGGCCGAGTACTTGATCACCGGCGCCTTCGGGACCTCGGAGACGCTGCACGCAAGATCGAACAAATCCCATGTGTATGGGCTCGCGTCCAGCGCCACCTCCCCGGCGCCCGTGCGCAGCGCGAGCGCAACCTTGAGCGATTCCGTGGAAGGCGTCATCTGCGTGGAGAGCGAGAAGCCCTTGAGCGCAACGCGGCGCGTGCCCGTCGTGCCGCCATTCGACGCCACTACGGAGGCCACCGCGAGCTTGAATCCCGAAGGCTCGGACATGTCGTCGTCAGCGAGCTGCCCGAACGCCGACACCGCAATGCCCTCGGTCGCGACCGTGATCGCGGCCTTCTTATCCTCGTAGCTGACCTTGGGCAGCGTCCAGTCGACCCGGAATATCTTGTCCTTGACCACGGAGAAGCGCCCGCTCGAAGAGGCCGCGGCGAACCGCACGTCGGGGTTGCCGATCATGGGCTTGTCGATCGCGGCGGTGCGCATGGTGCCGCTGGTGCCGCCGCCGAACTCCACGTCGAAGTCGATGCGCAGCGGCACCTTGCCGGCGAAGTAATAGTTCTCCGTCGCCGCCAGCGTCTCGGCGAGGTGCACGTCCATGTCGCCGCTCGCGAAGCGCAATCCGGTGAAGGGCGCGTGGCGCATCTCCGTCGTCGCGCGCGCCACCTCGGCGCCGTCGCGGATCGCAAGGCGGGTGACGAACGACGAGCGCAGCCATTGCCGGTCGTAGCTCACGACAGACGCCGTCACGAACGACTGGCGCTTGTTGTAGTCGTCAAGTGCCGCGCGGACCTCCTGCTCGAGGACGCGCCCGCAGACGTAGGGCACTGCGGCGACCGCCGCGAAGACGATCGCACCTGCTGCCACGACCGTGGTTCTCATGGGCACGCTCCCATGCGCGGCACCGCGCATGCGGTCCGCGCGCTCGACTTACCGCTCGGCGGCGGGGGGAAGAGAATTCGGCAAAAAAACCTGCAAACGATGTTGCAAGAGGCGTACCACTGGCCGTTCGCGCAGGACGAACGGTCGATGAAGGGTGTTCCCCGGATGTGCCGTGCCGGCCGTCATCTTGAACCTGGGTTCAAGAATGGTCGCCTGCCGGAGCCATCAGGCGCTTCCGCATGGGGGCGCACACCGGCTCGCTATAGGCAAAGGCAACCTCGCTACGAGAGCATTGGTTCAAAGAGTATTTGGCCGGCTCGAGCACCCCAGGGAACATTGACTTGCGAGAAGCTGCGCGACGCGCCGTCCTGCCGGAGGCGCCACGCATCAGAAGAGCTTTTCCTGCCCCGCAAGCGCCTGGTCGATGGCCGCTTGCATCGCCTGTATTCTACGCCGCGCCGCCGACGCATCGACGGCGCTGCCCGGTTCCTTCGCTTCGGCCGTCGCCTCCGGCCCAAGAGCATTTGGGGCCGCCTTGCGCTCGCGCAAGAGCTCGTTGGTGATGTTGAGCGCCGCCATGACCGCGATGCGGTCGGCGCCCGCAGTCTTGCCATTGCCGCGGATCTCGCGCATCTGCGCGTCGAGATAGGCGACGGCATCCATGAGCTCGGCACGCTCCGTTTCCTTGCACGCGACCTTGTAGTCGCGTCCGAGGAGGTTGATGTCGAGCGTGATGGTACGGTCGCCGGGCACGGAGGGCTTTGCGGTCGCCATCGGCGTCATTCGGTGGGAAGCCGTGCGATCAACGCGTCGAGGCGCGCGCCGGCCTGCTGCATCTTGATGTTCATCTCGCGGTTGCGTTCCGTGGCTTCGGCGAGATCGCGCCGCAGCGACTCGTTCGCGGCACGCAGCGCGCGCGTGTGCGCGATGAGCGTTGCGAGCTTGCGTTCGAGATCGACGAGATCGGCTTCCATGCTCTGCATATTGCTGTCGGCGGCGATGCCCGTCAACTGCGCGCCGGCGCAGGGCCGGTTTCCAGGGGAACGTAGCGGACGCTCGCGATCTCGAGCTCCTCGACGCCGCCCGGCGTCTGCAGCGTCACGCTGTCGCCCTCGCGCGCCTTGATGAGCGCGCGCGCCATGGGCGAGACCCAGCTCACGTAGCCGCGCGCGGTGTCGATCTCGTCGACCCCGACGATGCTCACGGTGCGCGCCTCGCCCTTCGCGTTGATCACCTCGACGGTCGCGCCGAAGTAGACGCGATCGTCGTCCTCGCCGCCGGCGCGCGTGAGGGGGTCGACGACTTCGGCCCGGTCGAGGCGCCTGACGAGGAAGCGGATGCGGCGATCGACCTCGCGCAGGCGCTTCTTGCCGTAGATGTAGTCGCCGTTCTCCGAGCGATCGCCATTGCCCGCGGCCCACGAGATCGTCGCGACCAGCTCGGGCCTCTCGACGCCCACCAGGCGATCGAGCTCCTCCTTGAGCCGCGCGAAGCCGCCCGGGGTCATGTAGTTGCGCGTCCCGGCGGGCAGGATGGACGCGCCCTCGGGCGCGTCGTCGTCCTCGGCATCGTCGGTTTCACGTGTGAACGCCTTGTTCATCGCCCCAAAATTATAATCGTCCCTTGACCCGTCCCCCGCCAGTCCCGGTTCTCGCAGCGCTTGCCCTCGCGGCGGCGGCGGCCATTGCGGCCGCGCTCGCGGTGGGCAGCGTGGACATCGCACTGCCGCGCGTGATCGAAGCCCTGCTGGGCGGCGCGCGCGACACCGACGCATCGGTGGTGCGCGAACTGCGCCTTCCACGCGCGATTTCCGCGTTCGCGGTGGGCGGACTTCTCGCGGTCGCCGGGTCGCTCATGCAGGTGCTGCTGCGCAATCCGCTCGCCGACCCGTACGTGCTGGGACTGTCGGGTGGCGCCGCATGCGGCGCGCTGGCGGCGATGCTGCTGGGCTTCGCGGCGCTCGCCACTCCCGCCGCCTTTGCCGGTGCGGCGCTGTCCACCGTCCTCGTGTTCGGCCTCGCGCGGGGACGCAGCGCGTGGTCCCCCACGCGGCTCCTGCTCACGGGCGTGGTCGTGGCCGCGGGCTTCGGCGCGCTCATCATGCTGATGCTCGCGCTGGCACCCGACGCGCAGGTGCGCGGCATGCTGTTCTGGCTGATCGGCGACCTGTCGGTGTCGGTGCACGGCGAGCGTGCGCTCGTGGCGCTCGTGGTCGTGCTCCTCGTGTCGCTGCTGTTCGCGCGCGATGCGACGCTGCTCGCGCGCGGCGATGCCACTGCCGCGACGCTCGGCGTGAACGTGCGGGTCGTCACGTTCGCGCTGCACGTTCTCGCGGCGGCCGCCACCGCCATCGCGGTGACCGTCGCAGGCAGCGTCGGCTTCGTGGGCCTCGTCGTGCCGCATGCGGTGCGTCTCGTGATCGGCAACGACCAGCGCTTCCTCCTGCAGGCCGCAGCGCTCGCGGGCGGCACGCTCCTCGTGATCGCCGACACCCTCGCGCGATCGATCGCAGCGCCCGCGCAGCTTCCGGTGGGTGTGCTCACCGCGCTGGCCGGCGTGCCCATCTTCCTCTACCTGCTCCGGCGCTCGGGATGACGCCGCTGCTCGCCGCCGACGGCCTCGCCATTGCCGTGCCGGGCCGCACGCTCTGCGCGGAGCTGTCGTTCACCGTCAACGCGGGCGAGGTGTGGGTGCTCGTCGGCCCCAACGGCGCGGGCAAGACCACGCTGCTCCACGTCCTCGCAGGACTGCGGGCGCCTGCGGCAGGCACGGTGCGCCTGGGCGATCGCCCCATCCGCGACTGGACGCCACGCGAACGTGCATTGCGCATCGGCCTCCTGCCGCAGGACACCGTCGACGCCTTTCCGGACACGGCGATGGAGGTGGCACTCGCGGGTCGCCACCCGCGTGTGCCGCGCTGGCGCGCCGAGTCGGACGACGACGTGCGCGCAGCGCGGGAAGCGCTCGACGCCGTCGAGTGCGGCCCCCTCGCGCAGCGCAACGTGCAGACGCTATCGGGCGGCGAGCGCCGGCGCGTCGCGATCGCGATGCTGCTCGCGCAGGACCCGGGCGTGATGCTGCTCGACGAGCCCGCCAATCATCTGGACGTGGCGCACGAGGTGCGCGTGCTCGCGCTCGTCGGCGCGCGTGCCCGTGAAGGCTCGCGCGCCGTGGTGATGGCGATGCACGACCTCACGCTCGCGGTCCGTCACGCGACTCACGCCCTGCTCCTGGGCCGCGACGGCGCGAGCGCCGGGCCGGCGCAGGAGATGCTCACGGAGCGCAGGCTCTCCGCACTGTTCGGCCAGCCGCTGGCCGCGGTGCCGTTCGAGGGCAGCATCGCGTTCCTGCCCCGGAGCGTGCGCGACTAGGAAGCGCACGCGAGCACGCGCCGTTTGCCGATCAGCGTGCGCTCACGCGCTGGCCGCCGCTTCGCACGCGGGCACGATCGAAGTCCGCGCACAGCGCCGCAACACCGTCGACGAAGCGAGGCCCCGGGCGGTGCAGGAGATCTCCCGCGGCCGCGAAGAGATTGCCGTCGCGGACCGCGGGAATCGAAGGCCAGCGCTTCCAGTCGTCGAGCCACGGCGGACGCCGGTTCGCGTCGTCGCCGCCGACGATCACGTCGGGGGCCGCTGCGACTACGGCCTCGATGGTCACCGAAGGCGCCGCGATGGCGAGCGCCGCGAACACGTTCTCGCCGCCGCAGGCCGCGATCGCCTGCGAAATGAGGTGGCGTCCGCCGACGGTGTAGAGCGGCTCGTTCCACACTTCGTAGAACACGCGCAGGCGGGTGCTGTCGCGATGCTTCTCCGCGAGGGCCGCGAGCTTCGCGCGAAACACGCGCGCCGCGTCGCGCGCGGCTCCTGGCGTGCCTGCGAGCGCGCCAAGCTTCTCGATGTCGTCTGCGATGCCGGCGATCGTCCTCGGGTCGCTCACGAACACCGCGACCTTCTGCGCGCGAAGGGCCGCAAGCTGGGGCGGCGCGGTGTAGGGCCAGGCGACGACGAGGTCGGGCCGCAACGATGCGATGCGCTCGAGGTCGAGCGCGGCCGCATCGCCCACCCGCGGAAGACTGCGCGCATCCGCCGGCCAGTCGCTGTGCGCGACCGCACCCACGAGCGCGTGGCCCGCCCCCGCTGCGTAGAGCATCTCGGTGGCGTGCGGCGCGAGGCTCACGATGCGCTGCGCGGGGCGCGCGAGCGTCACCTCGTTGCCCGCGTCGTCGACGACGCTGACCGCGGCGCTCGCGGCATGCGCGCCGAACGCGAGCAGTGCAAGCAACCGGAGACCGAAGCGCCTCATGGTTGCCAGCGGACGGAGGCGAACACCTGCGCGCCGCCGGTCGAGTAGCCGGCGGCGAGCTGGTAGTTCTTGTCGAGGACGTTGTTGCCGCGCACGAGCAGCGACCATCCCTTCGCGAACGTCCAGTCGAGGGTCAGGTTCACGATTCCGTAGCCGCCCATCTTGACGAGGTTGGCCGCGTCATCGTAACGCAGCGACGACGCGAGGAACTCGACGCCTGCCTGCGCGGGACCGACCCTCTGGAGCAGCGTGAAGGCGCCATGCTGGCGCGCGCGCCGCGGCAGGAGGTTGCCGGTGCGGTCGTCGTGCGGGTCCTGCACGTCGAGCGAAGCCTGCACGCGCGTGTCGCGATACGTCGCGTCGATGCCGAGCGTGACTCCGGAAAGGGTCGCGTCGGCGACATTCTCGGGGCGGCAGTTGAAGCTCGCGTCGCACATGAAGACGATGAGCTCCTCCACCTTGTTGTAATAGCCGATCGCCCGCGCTTCCCAGCGCGCGTCACCGTACGACGACGTCCAGTAGACCGCGGCCTCGGCATTGCGCGCGGTCTCGGGCACGAGGCCGGGATTGGAGAAGAAGGGGTAGTACAGATCGTTGAACGACGGCGGCTTGAAGCCGGTGCTGTAGCCCGCGGTCAGGCGCCATGCGGGCGTGAGCTTGTAGCCCGCGGCGATGCCGCCGGTGGTCTGCCCCCCGTACTGGCTCGAGTTGTCGCGGCGAAGATTGCCCTGGAGGGCGAACGCTTCGTAGCGCAGCTGGTACACGCCCGTCACCGAATTGGTGTTTCGTTGGGTGACCGCGAAGTCGGTGTCGGTGGCGAGGTGCTCCTCACGGCGCTCGAGGGCGACCGACAGGAGGCCGAGCGGCAGAGTCCAGTCGTTCTGCCACGTGTACTGCCGCTGCGTCGTCGTGAAGGGTGACATGCCGAACGACGTGAGCGAGACCGAAGAGTCGCTGCCCTCGCCGATGGTGACGAGCGAGTTCCACTTCTCGCCCAGGCGGTTGCGGCTTACGACCGACCAGGCCTCGAGTGTCGTCACCGTGCGGTCGTCGAAGTAGGGCGCGCCGGCGTCGAACGCGTTGTTGAGCCGGTTGCGCATGTACTGCGCCGAGACCTCCTGCCCCGGCGCCCACGCGAGCACCATGTTCCCGCCGACGTTCTCGTTGTTGTAGCCGTCGCGGTCGGGGCTGTAGCTGAAATTGTCCGGGTCCACGATCGCGTCGTAGCCCGAGCTGCGAGTTCCGCCCCCGGTGATCGAGAACGCGAGCGGCCCCATCGCGCCGCGCAGCGACGCGCTCGCGTTGCGGGTGTCGTACGTGCCGTAGCCCGCGGCTGCGTTGAATGCGAACGAGTCGCCCTGCGCTCGCTTGGTGAAGACCTGGATGACGCCGCCGATCGCGTCCGCGCCGTAGAGGCTCGAAGCGGGTCCGCGCAGGATCTCGATGCGCTCGATCTGGTCGAGCGGGATCGCTTCGAGGGACGTGGCGCCGACCGAGGACGAGCCCACGCGGAGGCCGTCTATCAGGACGAGCGTCTGCCCGCGGTTGGCGCCGCGCAGGAACGCGCCGGACGTCGATCCGGGCCCGCCGTTCATCGTGATCTCCACGCCGGGCTGGCGCTGCAGGACCTCGGGCAGGCTCTGCGCGCCGCTGCGCTCGATCTCGTCGCGACCGATCACGGTGACGTCGGCCAAGAGATCGGCAATGGGCTGGGCCGTGCGCGTGGCGGTGACGGCGACGGGTGGAAGGCTGTTTGCGACCTGTGCAACGGCGTGGGAACACGCGATCCACGCGATCGCCAGCAGAACGGCTCGGAAGGACATCGGCAACTCCGCAAAGTGGCCGTGCATCCCCGCACGGCAGTGCGCGACTTCGAAATGGCGACCGATGAACGGCCGCCGGCTTTGCAGGCCGGTCTCCGGGCTTGGCCATGAGCCGCTTCTGCCTTCCCATCGCTTGCGCGACAGTGGCGTGTGTTCGAAGCGGCCCTGCGGGCCTTACCGTTGCGGGGGCAGCCGCGGAATTCGCGTTGCGCCTCGATGAGAGGCGACGCGGCACCGCGTTCCCGTTTCACCCGCCGCGACTGAACGTCACGGCGGACACCTGCTGGCGGGATTCTACCTTCCGGCGGACAATGCCCACGCCCTCGGATTGACCCCGGGGATGGAGAAAGTCCCGATGTCGCTACGCATTCCGCTCGCCCTTGCCTTCGCGGCGCTGCTCGCCTCAACCGCCACGCTGGGGCAGGACCTCGCGAGGATCGTGACCCGGGCGGACGTCGAGAAGGTCACCGGCCAGAAATTCAAGGAAGGCTGGAAGCCGATGGCCACCCAGATCTCGTTCGCGCAGGAAGGCGGCGACCTCGCGGTCAGCGTGGACGTCGAGCCGCGCGAGTCGTCGAAGACCGTGCGCGGCTGGGAGGCGACGATGAAGAAGATGCAGCCCGGCGCCAAGGTGGAAACGGTCCCGGGGGTGGGCAAGGACGCGATCTACTACAGCACGCGCGCGGACCTCGGAGCCGTCGACGCCGACTTCGACAACCCGCGCGTCCAGCTGCGGGTGGCGGTGGCCGGCGCCAACAGTCCGGCGCAAGCGAAGCAGATCGTGGTCGACTTAGCCAAGCTGGTCGGTCCGAGGGTCGGCCGGTAGCGGCATCGCGCACCGCGGCGCTATACTCTGCGTCCTTCGCAACAACGGCCCCCCACGGATTCAAAAGCCGCCCCGGGGTCCGCGAGCCTTGCCCAAGAAGCTATTCATCCGAACGTTCGGATGCCAGATGAACGAGTACGACTCGGACCGCATGGCCGACGTGCTCGGCGCGTCCGACGGCCTCACGCTCACCGAGCGCGCGGAAGACGCCGACGTCATCCTGTTCAACACGTGCTCGGTGCGCGAGAAGGCGCAGGAACGCGTCTTTCACGACCTGGGCCGCGTGCGCGCGTTGAAGGCGCAACGGCCCGACCTCGTGATCGGCGTGGGCGGCTGCGTGGCTTCGCAGGAAGGCGAGGGCATCGTGCGCCGCGCGCCCTACGTCGACGTCGTGTTCGGTCCGCAGACCCTGCATCGCCTGCCCGACCTCATCGCACGCCGGCGCAGCACCGGGCGTCCCCAGGTCGACGTGAGCTTTCCCGAAGTGGAGAAGTTCGACCACCTGCCGCCGCCGCGGGTCGAAGGCGGGGCCGCGTTCGTGTCGATCATGGAAGGCTGCAGCAAGTACTGCACGTTCTGCGTGGTGCCCTACACACGCGGCGAGGAGATCTCGCGCCGGTTCGAGGACGTGCTGACCGAGATCGCCGACCTCGCCGACCAGGGCGTGATGGAGATCACGCTGCTCGGGCAGAACGT
Source organism: uncultured Alcaligenaceae bacterium (assembly GCA_964543615.1). GTDB lineage: Bacteria > Pseudomonadota > Gammaproteobacteria > Burkholderiales > Casimicrobiaceae > VBCG01. The sequence continues at coordinate 11,011 of CAZIZD010000020.1, forward strand.
CAACGCCTATCGCGGCCCGATGGACGACGCAACGGTGGCCGACTTCGCGACACTGATCGAGTACGTCGCGGAGATCCCGGGGATCGAGCGCATCCGGTACACCACCTCGCATCCGCGCGAGATGACCCCGCGCCTCATCGCCGTGCACGGCACGGTGGACAAGCTCGTGCCGCAGCTTCACCTGCCGGTGCAGTCGGGCTCGGACCGCGTGCTCGCCGCGATGAAGCGCGGCTACACGGCCCTCGAATACAAGTCGATCGTCCGGCGCCTGCGTGCTTCGCGGCCCGATCTCGCGCTCACCTCCGACTTCATCGTCGGATTCCCCGGCGAGACCGACGCCGATTTCGCGCAGACCCTGAAACTGGTCGAGGACGTCGTGTTCGACGGCGCATTCAGCTTCATCTACAGCCCGCGCCCCGGAACTCCCGCGGCCGACCTCCCTGACCAGGTGCCGCAGGCCGTCCGCCAGGAGCGCCTCGTCGCCCTCCAGTCGCTGCTCGAGACGCAATACCGCCGCCACAGTGACGCCATGGTCGGAAGCCGCGAGCGCGTGCTCGTCACCGGCCCATCGTCGCGCAATCCGGGCGAGCTCGCCGCCCGCACTTCCAACAATCGCGTCGTGAACTTCGCGGGCGAGGCACGTCTAATCCACACTTACGCCGACGTCCTCGTCACGGAAGCGCTGCCGCACTCGCTCCGGGGAGAGCTGGTTACAGGATGATCCCGGCTGGCCGCGCTCGGGAGTGCGCGGCCGCCGCATTTGGAGCACGACCCATGAAACTCCGATTCCAGTTCCTCGCCGCGCTTGCCGCAATCGCCTGCGCCGGTTGCGCGACCGTCCCCGCCGAGCGCGCAAAGGACCAGGCGGCAACGCCGCCTGGTCCGT
>CAZIZD010000020.1:11906-20906 GCA_964543615.1 uncultured Alcaligenaceae bacterium
GCGCGCCCGGTAGCACGCCCCCGGCCGCGTCGCCCGCGTCCACGTTGCGCACGTTCGCCGACGCGACCCGCGACTACAAGCAGCATCCGGGATTGTTCACGCTGTGGCAGAAGGAAGACAAGGTGCTGATCGAGCTCGCGCCCGACCAGCTCGATCGCATGTACTTCTTCTCGGCCAACCTCGACCAGGGCCTAGGCGAAGGCCGGTTCCTCGCGGGATCGATGACGACGAGCCTCGCCCGGCGGTTCGGCGGCCCCGCGGTGGTCGTGTTCCGCAAGGTGGGCCCGAGCGTGCAGCTCATCGCGCGCAACGTGAAGTACACCGCGCAGCCCGGCACGCCCGAGGCGCGCGCCGTCGAGAACGCGTTCTCCGACAGCCTGCTCGCCACCGCTACCGTGGTGTCGCAGCCGCACCCGGAGCGCAAGTCGATCCTGGTCGAGGCCAACACGCTGTTCTTCGCCGACCTCCCCGGCGCGGCGCCGCGCCTCGAGCAGGCGTTCCGCCAGCCGTACGCGTTCGACGCGCGCAACTCCTCGTTCCGCGAAGTGGAGAGCGCGCCGGACTTCGCCTCGTTCAGCGTCAGCGCGCACTACGCGCTCGCCCGCGTCAGCATCGCCACTCCGCAGGGCGGCTTCGCCGGCGAGCCGCCCTCCACGCTTCCGGACATCCGCAGCCTGTTCCTGGGCTATCACTACTCGATCGCCAAGCTGCCCGACACGCCGATGCGGCCGCGCGTGGCCGATGCGCGCCTCGGCTACTTCGGCACCGACGTGTGGGACTTCACGACCGACGACCGCCGCATCCCCATCGTCCACTACATCAACCGGTGGCGCCTCGAGAAGAAGGATCCTACCGCCGCGATGTCCGAACCCAGGCAACCCATCGTGTTCTGGATCGACCGCACGGTGCCCGTCAAGTACCGCGCCGCGATACGCGAGGGCGTGCTCGAATGGAACAAGGCGTTCGAGCGCATCGGCTACAAGGATGCGATCCGCGTCGAGATCCAGCCCGAGGACGCCAAGTTCAACACCTCCGACATGAAGCACGCGTCGATCCGCTGGATGACGACGGCGCGCAGCTGGTTCTCCGCCATCGGCCCGACGGTCGTGGACCCGCGCTCGGGCGAGATCCTCGACGCGGACATCGGCATCGACGCAACGAGCTTTCGCGCGTTCAAGAACTTCGGCGTGGAGACCATCCCGCAGCGCGCGCCGTCGGCGCCTGCCGCGTCCTTCTTCGACGGGCCGCGCGGTGCGAACTACTGCACCTACGCGAGCGAGGCAATCGAGCACGAGTCGTTCGCGGTGTCCCTGCTCGAGGCGCGCGGCGAGATGACGCTCGACGGACCGGACGCCGAGGCGTTCATCCAGTCCAAGCTCAAGGCCACCACCATGCACGAGGTCGGCCACACGCTCGGGCTCACGCACAACTTCCGCGCCTCGACGGTATACACGAATGCGCAGCTCGGCGACCGCGCCTTCACGAAGGAGAACGGCCTCGTCGGCTCGGTGATGGAGTATGCGCCGGTCAACTTGGCACTCAAGGGCGAGCCGCAGGGCGAATATCACACGTCCACGCTCGGGCCCTACGACTACTGGGCCATCGAGTACGGCTACAAGGAAGTGACGCCCGAGCAGGAGGCCGCGGAGCTTGCGCGGATCGCGAGCCGAAGCAAGGAGCCTCAGCTCGCGTTCATGGCGGACGACGCGCTGTACCACAGCGGCCTCGATCCGCGCGTGAACACGTTCGACCTGGGCACCGATCCGCTCGCCTACGCCGAGCGGCAACTGTTGCTCGGCCGCGAGCTGTGGCAGATCACCGAGAAGCGCTCGCTCAAGGACGGCGAGAACTATGCGGTCCTGCGGCGCAACTTCAACCGCGGACTGTTCGAGGTGCAGTACAGCGCCCAGCAGGCCGCGAAGTACGTCGGCGGGCTCACGCTCAACTCCGATCACGCGGGAAGCGGCCGCACCCCCCTCGAGCCGGTGCCCGCGGCCAAGCAGCGCGCCGCGCTCAACCTCCTCGCGGTCACCGTCCTGTCGGCGGACAGCTTCCGCTTCTCGCCCACGTTCCTCTCGCGCCTCGCCATCACCGACTACGACATCGACGACGCACGCGTGCTCGGACGCGCCGTGCCGACCGTCGACGTGGCCGTCGACCAGCAGGTGCTCGAGGTGCAACGCTCGGTGCTCGCGCCGCTCATGGGGCCGGAGGTCGCGCAGCGCCTCCTCAACAACGAGCTCAAGGTGCGCGATCCGTCCGACGCGCTCACGGTCGCCGAGCTCTACGCAACGCTGCATCGCGCGATCTGGAGCGAGCTTGCATCCGGGGAGGACATCCCGCTCATCCGCCGCAACCTGCAACGCGAGTACGCCGCGCGCGTGGCGGCGACGCTGGTCAAGCCATTGCCCACCATGCCCGCCGATGCGCGTGCACTCATGCGCGCCGACGCCAACAAGCTTCGCGGCGAGCTCGCGGCCGCAAGCAAGCGCAACAGGATCTCGCCGGAGGCCAAGGCCCACATCGCGGAGTCGCTCGCCCTGCTCGACGAAGCGCTCAAGGCGCCCATCATGAAGCAGGCCCTGTGAGCCCGAAGGGCCGCCCCGAGGGCGAACGAGCCCCGAAGCGCGCAGCGCGGAGGGTAGTTTCTTGAGCCCGAAGGGCCGTCCGCACACGTCGGTGACGCTGGCGCCGCTCGACAATCGAGCGCTCGCCAACCTCACGGGGCCTCTCGACGCCAACCTGCGCCAGATCGAGGCGGCGCTCGACGTCACCATCGGTCATCGCGGCGGGACGTTCACCATCGGCGGCGACGCCGCGCAGGTCGCGGTTGCCGGCGAAGCGCTGCAGCGCTTCTACGCCGCGGCGGAGAAGCCGCTGTCGGTCGACGACATCCAGCTCGGGCTCGTCGAGATCACGTCGCAGAAGCGCGCGCCCGCCCGCGCGTCCGAGGGCGACGACGGTCCCGCCCTCCACACGCGGCGCGCCGACCTGCACGGACGCACACCCAACCAGGTGGCGTACCTCAAGGACATCCTGGGCCACGACATCACGTTCGGCATCGGTCCCGCGGGCACGGGCAAGACGTATCTCGCGGTCGCGTGCGCCGTCGATGCGCTGGAGCGCGACGCGGTCAAGCGCATCGTGCTCGTGCGTCCCGCGGTCGAGGCGGGCGAGCGGCTGGGCTTCCTCCCCGGCGACCTCGCGCAGAAGGTCGACCCGTACCTGCGGCCGCTCTACGACGCGCTCTACGATCTCATGGGGTTCGACAAGGTGAGCAAGCTCTTCGAGCGCACCACCATCGAGGTAGCGCCGCTGGCCTACATGCGCGGTCGCACGCTCAACCAATCGTTCATCATCCTCGACGAAGCGCAGAACACCACGCCCGAGCAGATGAAGATGTTCCTCACGCGTATCGGCTTCGGCACCAAGGCCGTGGTGACGGGCGACGTCACGCAGATCGACCTCGCCCGCGGGCAGAAGAGCGGCCTCGTCGAGGCCGCGCGCGTGCTGGCCGGGGTCCGTGGAATCGCGTTCCGCCACTTCACGAGCGCCGACGTCGTGCGCCATCCGCTGGTGCAGAAGATCATCGACGCGTACGATCGCGACGCCGCGAAGAAGTAGGGTCGAAGCCGACTCTCCTCCGTTTAGAGCGAGAACCGTCCAAGTGCGCAAAATCGACTCCGGCCCTGCTTCTGCCGACCCTGCCTATCTGGAGGCGCTGCGGCGCCGGTGCACGTTCTTCGTCGGCGGCAACCCGCCCGACCCGGGCGCCGAGCTCGCGGAGATCGGCGCCTGGTGCCGCGAGCATGGCCACGTCGCGGACCGGTACGGCGACGGCGCGCTCATCGGCGCGTTCGAGCGAAAGATCGCGGACCTCCTCGGTTTCGAGGCCGCGGCGTTCATGCCGAGCGGCACCATGGCGCAGCAGATCGCCATGCGCATCCACGCCGAGGCGACGGGCATCGCCTCCTTCGCCATGCATCCGACCTCGCACCTCGAGCTGCACGAGATGCGTGGGTACGCCCGCGTGCAGCGTCTTCACGCCGTGCTGCTCGGACCGCGTCACCGCCCCACGCTCGCGCACGATCTCGCGGCGTGGCCCGAGCGGCTCTCCGCGCTCCTCGTGGAGCTTCCCGCGCGCGAGATCGGCGGCCAGCTCCCGTCGTGGGACGAGCTCACCGCACTCTCCTTGCTCGCGCGCTCGCGCGGCATCCGCATGCACATGGACGGCGCGCGGCTGTGGGAGGCGCGCGAGGCCTATGCCCCGCGCGCGCATGCCGAGATCTGCGCGCACTTCGACTCCGTGTACGTCTCCTTCTACAAGGGCATCGGCGCCCTCGCGGGCGCGGCGCTCGCGGGATCGAAGGCTTTCGTCGACGAGGCGCGCCTGTGGCGCAAGCGCATGGGCGGCACGCTCGTGCAGCTGCATCCCTATGTCGCGTCGGCCGCGATGCGCTTCGACGCGCAGCTCGCACGTATGGCCGCACGGCGCGACGCGGCGATTACGCTCGGCCGGTCGCTTGCCCGCGTGGACGGCATTCGCGTGCTTCCCGACCCGCCGCAGGTGGCCATGTTCCACCTGCACTTCGAGGCGTCTCCGGAGGCCATGCTCGCCGCCCGCAATGCGATCGCGGAGAGCGACGGCACCTGGGTGCCCGGAGGATTCGTGGCCGGAGCCACACCCGGGACGTCGTACGTGGAGGTCAACGTCGGCGACGCGACGGCGGCACTCGATCCCGCGCGCGTCACGCAGGCGTATGCGAAGGTCGTGGCGCGCGCACTGGCCGCATGACGACGAAGCACGCGCTCACCCTTTCGGTGCAGTACGCGAGCAACGCGTCCGATCTGCCGGCGCGCCCCGAGATTCGCCGCTGGGTGCGCGCCGCGCTGCTGGACGACGCGACGGTCACCGTGCGCTTCGTCGACGGGATCGAGGGCCGCGCGCTCAACGCCGAGTTCCGCGGCAAGGACTACGCGACCAACGTCCTCACGTTCGTGTACGATGACGACGCACCTCGCGCCGGCGACATCGTCCTGTGCGCGCCGGTGATCCGCAAGGAAGCGGAAGAACAGGGAAAGAGCTTGGCGGCGCACTACGCCCACTTGGTGGTCCACGGCATGCTGCACCTGCAAGGCTTCGATCACGAGCGCCCGGCCGACGCGGCGCTCATGGAAGCGCGCGAGGTCGCGATCCTCGCCGCGGTCGGCGTGAGCAATCCCTATGGCGACGCCTGACGACGAGGCCCGCGACGGCCGCGAAGGGGACAAGCCGACCCTGATGGAACGCATCACGGCCATGCTGATGCGTGAGCCGGACGATCGCGAGGAGCTCCTCGACATCATGCGCGGTGCGTTCGAGCGCCACCTGCTCGACGCCGACGCGCTGTCGATGATCGAGGGCGTGCTGTCGGTGTCGGAGACGACGGTGCGCGACATCATGATCCCGCGCTCGCAGATGGACTGCGTGTCGGTCGACGACGCCGTGCCCGAGTTCCTGCCGCTTGTCGTGGAGACGCGCCACTCGCGCTTCCCCGTCATCGGCGAGAGCAAGGACGACGTGATCGGCATCCTGCTCGCGAAGGAGCTCCTCAACTACTACGCCAATCCCGAGGCGTTCAACCTTCGCGACACGCTGCGTCCGGCGGTGTTCATCCCGGAATCGAAGCGCCTCAACGTGCTCCTGCGCGACTTCCGCGCGAACCGCAATCACATCGCGATCGTCGTCGACGAATATGGCGGCGTGTCGGGCCTCGTCACCATCGAGGACGTGCTGGAGCAGATCGTCGGCGACATCGAGGACGAGTACGACTTCGACGAGAGCCACGACAACATCATCCCCGAGGCCAACGGCAAGTTCCGCGTGAAGGCGCAGACCGAGATCGCCGACTTCAACGCGCAGTTCGGCACGTCCTTCCCGGACGACGAGTTCGACACGGTGGGCGGCCTCGTGCTGCGCGCCTTCGGGCGCCTGCCCAAGCGCGGCGAGGTGACGACGCTCGACGACCACCGCTTCCGCGTGCTGCGCGCCGACAGCCGGCGCCTGCATACGCTGCAGGTGGAGCGGGTGGCGAGCGCGAAAGACGCGTCGTCCGACTCGTGAGGCAACGCGTTTTCGCGCTCGCGGCAGGCGCCGCCTGCGTACTCGCATTCGCGCCCTTCGCCCTTCCGCTGTGGAACGTCGCGATGCTCGCGATGCTCTTCATGCTCTGGCACGGCTGCGACACGCCGCGGCGCGCGGCGGGCATCGGGTTCGCGTTCGGCCTCGGCCTCTTCGGCGCCGGGGCTTCCTGGGTCTACATCGCGCTCGAAACGTTCGGGGGCATGCCCGCTCCGGTGGGCGTGATCGCCACGGGCGGATTCGTCGCCTACCTGGCACTCTGGCCCGCGCTCGCGGGGTGGATCGCGGTGCGCGCCGCGCCTTCGCAAGGCTTCGCGCGCGCGTTCACGTCGGCCGGCGCGTACGTGCTCTGCGAATGGCTGCGGGGCTGGGTCTTCACCGGGTTTCCGTGGCTGTCGATGGGCTACGCGGAGATCGTCGCGGCGGGGCCGCTGCCGCTTGCAGGATATGCGCCGGTCGGAGGCGTGTTCCTCGTGTCGCTCGCGGTGGCGATTTGCGCCGCCTGCGCGAGCGGCGTCATGCTCGCGCTCGCGGAAGCGCGCCCGCGGCACGCGCTCGCGTGCCTCGGCGCCGCGTTGCTCGTGACGATCGGCGGTGCCGCGCTGCTGCGCGTCAAATGGACGCAGCCCGCGGGCGCGCCGGTCGCGATCTCGCTCCTGCAGGGCAACGTCTCGCAGGCCGACAAGTTCGATCCCGCGTTCCGCCCGATCAATTACAAGCTCTACGACGACCTCGTGCGCACGAGCAAGGGCCGCATCATCGTGCTGCCGGAGAGCGCGTATCCGCAATTCGCCGACGAGATTCCCGGCGAGGTCTTCCTGCGCCACACCGCCGTCGCGCGGGATCGCAACGGCAGCGTCCTCATCGGGCTCTTCGTGGCCGAGCCGCCGCTCGCGAAAGGCGAGGGCGAGCGCATCCACAACAGCGTCGTGACCCTTGGCGAGGCACCGCCGCAGCTCTACAAGAAGCGCCACCTCGTGCCGTTCGGCGAGTCGATTCCGCTGAAGCCCATCGCGGGATGGTTCATCAACCAGGTGCTCGCGATTCCACTCGCCGACCAGACGCCCGGTCCCGCGAACCAGTTGCCCATCGAAGCCGCGGGACAGCGCCTCGCGCTCAACATCTGCTACGAGGACGTGTTCGGCGCGGAGCTGATCCCGATGGCGCGCGAGTCCACGCTCCTCGTCAACGTCACCAACGATGCGTGGTACGGACGCTCGGTGGCCGCGCGCCAGCACAACCAGATCGCGGCGATGCGCGCGCTCGAATCGGGACGGCCGATGCTGCGCGCGACCAACACCGGCATCACCTCGGCGATCGCGCACGACGGCCGCACGCTCGCGACACTTCCGTGGTTCGTGTCGGGCGTGCTCGAGATCGAGATCGCGGGACGCACCGGTCGCACGCCGTATCTCACTTGGGCCGACTGGCCCGCTGTTGCGCTTTCGCTCGCCCTGGTGATTGCCGCGGCCGTTTTCTCGCGAAGCCGCCCGCGCGTGGCGGAAACCCCGTAAAATTCGCAGTTTCAAGAAGTTAGCGGCCTCGTGTCCGCTTTGCGCCGCGCTTGCCAATGATCACGTTTCAGAACGCCATCCTGCGCCTGCAGGAATACTGGGGCCGCCACGGTTGCGCGCTCCTCCAGCCGTACGACATGGAGGTCGGCGCGGGCACCTCGCACACCGCCACGTTCCTGCGCGCGCTCGGCCCCGAGCCGTGGCGCGCGGCCTACGTGCAGCCCTCGCGCCGCCCGAAGGACGGCCGCTACGGCGAGAACCCCAACCGCCTGCAGCACTACTACCAGTACCAGGTGGTGCTGAAGCCCTCGCCGCCGGACATCCTCGACCTCTACCTGGGCTCGCTCGTGGCACTCGGCTTCGATCTGTCGCGCAACGACGTGCGCTTCGTCGAGGACGACTGGGAGAACCCCACGCTCGGCGCGTGGGGGTTGGGCTGGGAAGTGTGGATGAACGGCATGGAAATCACGCAGTTCACCTATTTCCAGCAGGTGGGCGGCCTCGACTGCAACCCGATCACCGGCGAGATCACCTACGGCCTCGAGCGCCTGTGCATGTACCTGCAGGACAAGGAGAACGTGTTCGACCTCGTATTCACCGAGAGCGACGACAACGGCCGCAAGCGGGTCCTTCGCTACGGCGACGTGTTCCACCAGAACGAGGTCGAGCAGTCGACCTACAACTTCGAGCACTCCAACGCGCCCAAGCTCTTCGAGCTCTTCTCGTTCTACGAGTCGGAGGCCAAGCGCTTGCTCGAGGCGAAGCTCCCGCTGCCGGGCTACGAGATGATCCTCAAGGCCGCGCACACGTTCAACCTGCTCGATGCACGCGGCGCCATCTCGGTGACCGAGCGCGCCGCGTACATCGGCCGCATCCGCACGCTGGCGCGGCTCGTCGCGCAGGGCTATGTCGAATCGCGCGAGGCGCTGGGATACCCGATGCTGCCGCCCGAGCTGCGCGTGGCCAAGACATCATGAGCGGCACCAGGACGCTGCTGGTCGAGCTCTTCACCGAGGAGCTGCCGCCCAAGGCGCTTCCCCGCCTCGAGGCCGCATTCGCGGGTGAGCTCGTGAAGTCGCTCGTCGCACATGGCTTCGTTGCGGTGGACGCAAGCTTCACCGCCTTCGCGACGCCTCGCCGGCTCGCGGTCTCGATCGCCAATGTCGCCGCTCGCTCGGCCGACAAGCCTTTCCGGCAAAAGCTTCTGCCGGTTTCCGTGGGCTACGACGCCGCCGGCAAGCCCACGCAAGCACTCGTCAAGAAGCTCGCGGCGCTGGGACTTGCCCAGGATGCGCCGCTCGTGCGCGAGATGGACGGCAAGGCCGAAGCGCTGTTCCATGAAGGGGTGAAGCCCGGCGTCGCGCT
>CAZIZD010000021.1:0-20620 GCA_964543615.1 uncultured Alcaligenaceae bacterium
GGCCGCGCGATCGCGCTGCCCAAGTGCGAGAGCGGCAACGTGGTACTGGTCGCCGCGGCGGGCGAGCGCATCGATCTCGACGTCGAGGAACTCCTGCGCCACGCGCGGACGTTGCGCAAGGAGACCGGCCTCGACCTCGTGCCGACGGCCATGAAGTGGGCGAAGGGGCGGGCGGGTCTGGCAATATAGGCAGGAGGAGGCACGCATGCCAGAACGCAAGGTCATCATCACCTGCGCCATCACGGGCTCGATCCACACGCCGTCGATGTCGCCGCACCTGCCCGTGACGCCGAAAGAGATCGCAGACGCCGCGGTGGGCGCCGCCGAGGCCGGTGCGGCCATCGTGCATCTTCACGCGCGCGACCCCGCCGACGGACGTCCCACGCAGGACCCCGCGCTGTTCCAGGCGTTCGCGACCGACATCCGCAAGCGCTCGAACGTCGTGATCAACTTCACGACCGGCGGAGCGGCCACGATGACGATCCAGGAGCGCCTGCGTCCCGCGCTCGAGTTGAAGCCCGAGGTCGCCTCGCTCAACATGGGGTCGATGAACTTCGGGCTCTATCCGATGCTCGACCGCTTCAAGGAGTTCCGCTTCGGCTGGGAGCGCGAGTACCTCGCGACCTCGGACGATCGCGTATTCAAGAACACGTTCCGCGACATCGAGCACATCCTCACCTCGTGCGCGGGCAACGGCACGCGATTCGAGATCGAGTGCTACGACATCGGGCATCTCTACACCGCCCATCACTTCTTCACGCGCGGCATCGTCAAGCCGCCGCTGTTCATCCAGAGCGTGTTCGGCATCCTGGGCGGGATCGGCCCGCATCCGGACGACGTGGCGCACATGAAGCGCACGGCGGATCGCCTGTTCGGCGACAACTACCGCTGGAGCGTGCTGGGCGCGGGGCGCAACCAGTTGCCCATCGCAGCGATGGCGGCCGCGATGGGCGGCAACGTGCGCGTGGGTCTCGAGGACAGCCTGTGGATCGGACCGGGCAAGCTTGCGGAATCGAACGCTGCGCAGGTGCGCGCGGTGCGCCAGATCGTCGAGGGACTCGGCCTTGCGGTGGCCACCCCCGACGAAGCGCGGGAGATCCTCGCGCTCAAGGGCGCGGCCAACGTCGGGTTCTAGCGTTGCGCTAGTCGAGCGCCGCCAGGATCGCCGCGGTCGCGGATGCGCCGATCCTGTTCGCACCCGCGTCGATCATCGCGAGCGCATCGGCGAGCGTGCGGATGCCGCCGGAGGCCTTGACGCCGATCCTCGGCCCCACTTCCTCGCGCATCAGCGCGATGTCCGCCGCGGTGGCGCCGCCGGCAGGATGGAATCCGGTCGACGTCTTGACGAATGCGGCGCCCGCATCCACCGCAATGCGGCACGCGAGGCGCTTGCGCGCATCGTCGAGCGCGGCGGTCTCGAGGATCACCTTCACCGGAATGCCCTTTGCCGCGCGCACGACGGCGGCCACGTCGGCCGCGGCCTTCGCCGGCTCGTCGCTCAGCAGCGCGCCGAAGTGCATGACCGTGTCGATCTCGCGTGCGCCGTTGTCGATCGCGCGCTCGGTGGCGCGGGCCTTGACCTCCGGCATGTCCCCGCCGTGCGGAAAGCCGACCACCGAGATCACGCGGCAGCCGGCGCCGGCAAGCGACGCGGCCGCAAGGCCCACCCAGCAGGGCTGCACACAGTAGTAACCGGCCTTCCATTCGCGGGCCACGAGCGCGCCCGCGACGATGTCGCGCGCCGTGGACTCCGGCTTCAACACCGAGTGATCGATCATGCGTGCGAGTTCGGCGCGGGTCATGGATGCGTCGCTTCCGCTGCTACACCGGGCACTTGCCCACGTAGCCGTCCGACACGGGGGCTTCGTGATGGGGCGGGGCCACCGGCTGGCCGTCGAAGATGATGGGAATCTGCGCGGGCGTGCCGAATTTGCCGTCGGCGCGGCGCTTGTCGTTGACGATCCGGAAGATGTTCCACTCGTCGTGCGCGCCGCGGCTCACGTTGGACGAAGCGCGCAGCGCGTAGTACCTGCGGAACGCCGGCTTGGTGAGTCCGTTCTGCACGGCCTTGGCGAAGTCGGGGTCGCTCTTCTCACGCTTGTCGAAGTAGGCGTCCAGCTTGGCCATGTCGTTGTTGCCGTCGAAGCCGAAGTAGCGGGCGAAGTCCTGCGGACCGGCAAAGTACGCGGCGTCGAAGTCGCCCATGCCGTCCGCGCCTTCGAGCACCGCGGTCCACATGACCATGTACTCGGTGCCGGTCGCGCCGCGCGGCAGGTCGGCATCCGGGTTCGCCGGATTGAAGACGTAGATGTAATCGGCGCCCATGCGCTTCTCGATGGCCAGCCTGGTGGCCTCCGCGACTTCCTTGTTCACGTTGAAGTTGCCGCCGCCGGCCGAGGTAAGGGGAACCGACAGGTAGACCACGGCCTTGCCGACCTTCCGCTGCTCGGCGATCAGCTGCCGGAACTTGTCGATCTTGCCGTTGATCGCGGCCTTGTGCTCGTCGTTGATGCAGTAGCACAGGCCCACCTTGGCGCAGTCGGTGACCTTGGCCGCCAGCGCGGGGAAGGGCACGATGCATGCGGCGAGCAGCAGGAGGCGTGAGAACGAGGAGGACGAAACGTAAGTGCAACGCGGCATGGCGACAGACTCCGGGCGAGACGAGGGAATGCGCAGGACGGTACCCTTGCCGCCTCGGCGGCGTCAATCGCGCTTGACGGGCCCCTTCGCCGCGGGCTCAATATGCGAGAGCCACGCCACGGAGATTCGCCCATGTCCATCCGTTCCCTCCGCACGATCGTCGCCAAGCAGCCGCCGGTGACCGCGGCCAAGACCATGTGCGTCCTCGACGGCGCGCGCATGATGAAGCAGCACAACATCGGCGCCATACTGGTGGTGGACGGCTCGCGCCTCGTCGGCATCTTCACCGAGCGCGACGCGCTCTTCCGCGTGCTGGCCGAGGGGCGTAATCCGCAGACCACGCGCCTTGCCGACGTGATGACGCTGCATCCGCAGACGATCCACCCGGACGAGCCTTTCCTGCAGGCGCTGCGCATCATGCACAAGGGCCGGTTCCGCCACCTTCCCGTCGTCGAGTTCGAGCGGCCGCTCGGCATGGTGTCGGTGCGCGACGCGCTCGACGACGACATCGTCGCTCTCAAGGTGTCGCTCGAGCAGCAGGGCGATTCGCTGTATTAGGGTGCCGCCGCGCCGCCGGCCGGCCGGGTTGGCTACAATGCCGGCATGCGAATGAAAACCTTGCCGGGCACCGCGCTCACGGTGTCCGAAGTCTGCCTCGGCACCATGACGTGGGGCGAGCAGAACACGGAAAGCGAAGGCCACGCGCAGCTCGACTACGCCGTCGCGCGCGGCATCAACTTCATCGACACGGCCGAGATGTATCCCGTGCCGCCCAACGGACGCACGCAGGGGCGGACCGAGTCCATCCTCGGCAGCTGGCTCGCGAAGCAGCAGCGCGACAGGTTCATCGTCGCCTCCAAGGTCGCGGGGCCGGGTCGCCGCGAATGGATCCGCGGCGGCCGCACGGACCTCACGCGCGACGTCATCGAGGAGGCGTGCGGCACGAGCCTCGCGCGCCTTCGCACCGACTACATCGACCTCTTCCAGATCCACTGGCCGCAGCGCAACGTGGCAGCGTTCGGCGCCAGCGAGTTCGTCCCCGCGAACGAGCGGCCGGGGCCGTCGATCGAAGAGCAGGTCGAGGCGATGGCGGGGCTCGTGAAAGCCGGCAAGATCCGCTACTACGGACTGTCCAACGAGACGGCGTGGGGGATCTGCGAGTTCAACCGCGTCGCGAAGGCGATGGGGGTGCCCGGGCCCGTCACCACGCAGAACGTGTATTCGCTTCTTTCACGCAAGGTCGACGTCGACATCGCCGAGGCCCTGTACCGCGAGAACATGTCGCTCCTCGCCTACAGCCCGCTCGCGATGGGCGCGTTGACCGGCAAGTACCGCAACGGTGCGCAGCCCGCGGGCGCGCGGTTCACGGTGTTCTCCGACTTCGGGATGCGATTCCGCACGCCCCTGGCCTTCGAAGCCGCGGAGGCCTTCTGCAAGCTCGCGGAGGCGCGCGGTCTCACGCCCACCCAGCTCGCGCTCGGTTACGTGAGAAGCCGCTGGTTCGTGGGCTCGACGATCATCGGTGCCACGACGCTCGCGCAGCTCGCGGAGGACATCGACGCCTTCGTCGATCTCGATGCGGCCACACTCGAAGCCATCGCCGCGCTGCACGTGCGCTATCCCAACGCGGCGCACTGAGGTTCCCGGGAATGGCGCGCTCGCTTCACGATCCCGACGGGCGGCGCCTTCCCATCAAGCTCGATGCCGCCACCAACGGCGAGTTCGCGCCGATCCCGCTTGCGGCCATCCACCATCACGCGCGCGCGCTCGCGATGCAGCGTGCGACCCTCAATGCGAAGCACACGGGCCGGACCCGCCGCGATTTTCTCGTGTCGGCGTGCGGCGCGGCCACGACGCTGCTCGCGTTCAACGACGCGCTCGGCGCCGCGGCGCCTGCCGCCGGAGGCTACTACGATCTTCCGCGCGAGGCCGCGCTCGACGCGCAGCTCGCGCGCTCGTCGCTCGACAAGAGCGAATTCGTGTTCGACGTGCAGGGCCACTTCGTCAACCCGACCGGCGCCTGGACGAAGTCGCTGCCGCCCTCGGCGCAGCCGCTGCGCTTCGCCACCAACCGTGCGAACTGTTCGACACGTGACGAGGCGGGCCTTGCCTCGTTGGGCTGCATCGGCCGCGATGCGTTCCTCAAGGACGTGTTCCTCGACTCCGACACCGACGTGATCGTGCTGTCGTTCGTGCCCTCGACGCGCGAAGGCGAGCCGCTGACGATCGAGGAGGCGGCGGCGACCGCGGCGATCGTCGAGGGCATGCAGGGCACGCACCGCATGCTGCTGCACGGGCGCGTCAATCCGAACCAGCCCGGCGACGTGGAAAGCATGGACATGCTCGCCCAGAAGTACCGCGTCGCGGCGTTCAAGACCTATACGCAGTGGGGACCGGACGGGAAGGGCTTCTTCCTCGACGACGACATTGGGATCGCGTTCGTCGAGAAGGCGCGAAAGCTCGGCGTGCGTAACATCGCCGTGCACAAGGGGCTCCCGTTCGGCGCGCAGTCGTACGAGCACTCGACCTGCGTGGATGTCGGGCGTGTCGCCAGGCGCTTCCCCGACATGAACTTCCTCATCTATCACTCGGGCTTCGTGGCGAGCAAGCCCGAGGGCCCCTACGATCCTGCGCGCAGCGACGGCATCGACGCGCTGGTGACGAGCCTGCTTCAGAACGACGTCAAGCCCGGGAGCAACGTGTACGCCGAGCTGGGCTCCACCTGGCGCTTCCTCATGCGCGACCCCGTGGCGTCGGCGCACGCGATCGGCAAGCTCGTGAAGCACTGCGGCGAGTCCAACGTGCTTTGGGGCACGGACTCGATCTGGTACGGCTCGCCGCAGGACCAGATCCAGGCCTTTCGCACGTTCCAGATCGGCGAAACGCTGGCGGACCGGCACGGCTACAAGCGCATGACGCGCGAGCTTCGCGCGAAGATCTTCGGGCGCAACGCGCTCGCGGTCTATGCGCTGCCGGACGCCGTGTTGAAGCATCACCTGCCGCGCGACCGCGTGACCCTGGAGCGCGAGAACTACAGGAACGCGCCCGACCCGACGTTTGCCACGCGAGGACCGCGCACCCGGCGCGAGTTCATGAATTTGCTGTCCTGGGCGCAGGACGCGT
Source organism: uncultured Alcaligenaceae bacterium (assembly GCA_964543615.1). Classification (GTDB taxonomy): domain Bacteria; phylum Pseudomonadota; class Gammaproteobacteria; order Burkholderiales; family Casimicrobiaceae; genus VBCG01. The sequence continues at coordinate 5,764 of CAZIZD010000021.1, forward strand.
CGGGCTGAAGCCCGGCCTACGCGCGCTTCGCGCCGAGCGACGCGAGCACCTCGCCTGCCGCGCGCATTCCGCTTTCGACACCGCCGTTGAGATAGCCCTGCGACTCTATGGACGTGTGCTCGCCCGCGAAATGCACGTTGCCGCGCGCTTCCGCTTCCACGCCGTAGAACGACGTGTACTGCCCGGGCTTGACGAGCGCGTACGAGCCGAGCGACCACGGATTGCGATCCCACGCGTTGCGGATCACGCGGCCGTTCCACGCGCGCTCGCTCGCGGGCACGTAGCGTGCGAGCTCGCCGAGGGAGCCTTGCGCCTGCGCCTCGATGCCCGTGAGACCGGCGGCCACCGCCGCGCTGCCGCCGGAGAAGAAGTTGAGCACGCCTGCGTCGCCGGCCTGTGCGCGCGTGACTTCCCACGTCGTCTGGAACGAGCCGCGCAAGCGGTATTCGCCGTTGCCGCGCACGCCGCCTCGATCGTCGAGCCAGAAGCGGCGCGTGAACTGGAGCTGCAGCTTGGTGTTGCGCCCCATCCCGAGCTCGTTGATCGACTGCATCTTGCGCGCGCCGAATCCGGCATCGCGCAGATCGACGACCCGCAGCAGAGTGAAGGGCAGGGCGAGGATCACGCGGTCGGCGATTTCCTCCCGCTCGGCGCCGTCGCGCAGGATCACGAGGCGGCAACGTCCGTCCGCGCGGCGGGACAGCGCGACGAGCCTCGAGTGCGTTTCGATGTTGCCCGCCCGTTCCGCGAGCTTCGTCACGAGGAGGTCGTTGCCGCCGCGGATGTGATAACGCTGGTCGGACTCCTCGTAAGGCGAGAAGCGGTCCGCCGGTGACCCCGCGAGCAGCGACACGACGGTGACCGCGCTGATCTCGTCGGGGTCGCCTCCCAGCTCCTCGCCATACGCGTTGACGATGAGCTGGCCGAGCCGCGATGCGCGGCCGCCGGGCACGCGGGTGTCGATCCATTGCGAGGCCGGCATGCGATCGAGCCTGCGCTGCTCCGCCGTGTGCTTGCGGTACGTGGGCATGTCGTCGCCCAGGATCTTCGCGTCGGCGGCGAGGCGCGGCCGCACGGCGGCAAAGTCGCGCTCGACGTCGGCCGTCGCGTAGGCGCCGCCGTCGAAGAAGAAGAAACCCTCGCTGCCCTTGGGCTCGGTGGCGATGAGATCGTCGAGCGGCAGGTCGAACTGCGCGCACAGCGCGCGAATCTCCTCGTGCGACGTGTCGATCAGCTCGCCGCCGCGCTCGGCGACCTGGCCCTCGGCGAAACTCTCGCGATCGGTCCAGCAGCGTCCGCCGATGCGAGGTGCGCCCTCGTAGATCGTGGCGCGGACACCGGCCTTGGCGAGCACGTACGCGGCGGTGAGGCCGGCGAGACCCGCGCCGACGATGACGACGCGCTTGCCCGCCGCGGCGGCGGCGCTGGTCCAGGGCGCAAGCGCGGCGGATGCGACAAGGGCCGACGTGCGGGCAAGGAAGTCGCGGCGTTGGAGCGAAGGCGGCGCGCGGCGATCCGCGTGCGGTTCCGCGCGCGCGATCGACTGCAGGCGAGCCATGAGGGGGCTGCGGGCCATGGCGCGGATGGTACCGCGGGGCGTGCCCGTCGCGCATGGCATAATGCCCGGTCCGCCTCACACCTATCCGTCCCATCGCATGCTGCGCCGCTCGTTTTTTGCCGTCTGCCTCGTCGTGCTCGCGATCGCGGGCTGCAAGGTCAACTCGATCAACTATTTCCCGCCGCACCCGGCGCAGGTGCGCGTGCTGAATCTCCTGCCCGGCTCGTCGATCGACGTGGCGATCACGGGCCAGCCGTCGTTCACCAACGTCGCGTTCCAGACCATCACCGGCTACCAGACCTACCTCAACCAGACGACGCAGTTCACGGTCACGTTGTCCGGCACGTCGACGACGATCGGGACGTTCACCATTCCCCTGGGCGGGGACCAGCCGTACACACTGATTGCCTACGGCACCCAAACCGCGCCGCTCGTCACGCTGGTGGCCGAAGTCGCGCAGGCGCCGACCAACGGCAATGTCCAGCTGTCGGTCTTCAACGCCGCGCAGAACAACCCGAACCTCGACATCTACATCACCGCGCCCGGCGTCGACATCACCAACATCGGGCCCAACTTCTCGTACGTCTCGTACAGCGGGAACAGCTTCAACCTCGCGTTCCCGCCCGGGACGTACCAGATCCGCGCGACGGTGGCCGGCACCAAGACGGTGGTGTACGACTCCGGCGGCACGGTGTACCAGCCCAACATCGCGCTGTCCTTCATCGCGTACGCGGTCGGCAGCGGCGTGCTCGTCAACGCGGCCGTGATCGAGGCGAAGGGCCCCTACCGGACCCTCAACACCATCTTCTCGCGCGTGAAGGCCGTCAACGCCGCGGCAGGGCCGGGGCCGATCGACATGCTGCTGGGCAGCACCCAGATCGTCACGGGCGTGGGCTACCCCTCGGGATCCATCTACAACCTCACCCCCATCGGGGCGACGACGATCAACTTCCAGGCGACCGCCAATCCCGGCACTTACCTGGGTTCGGTTGCCGCGGATCTCGTGCCCGCCACCGACAGGACAGCAGTGATCGCGGGGACCGACCTCGCGACCCAGGCATTCGTGCTGTTCGACAACAACATCCTTCCGGTTTCGGGCGGCAACCGCGTGCGCTTCGTGAACGCGTCGCTCGGGTCCAATCCAGTGAACGCGTCGATAGCGGGAACCCAGGTGACGACCAACGTTGCTTTCGGAACCGGGTCGGCCTACGTCGCCACGGGACCCGCCACGGTCACCATCACGTTCACCGACGCGGCCACCGGCGTCGTGGTCGCCACGGCGGACGGCATCGTGCTGACCGCCAACCAGACCCTCACCGCCTATCTCGTGGGCCCGCCCGGCGGACAGGGCGTGATGGTCACGCTCGACTACTGACCGGTCGCGGCGTCCACCCACGCGACGATGCGTTGCGTGGGCATCGCGCCCGACACGCGGGCGCGCTCCATCCCCTGCGCGAACAGCACCATCGTCGGGATGCTTCGAATCCCGTACTGCGCCGCGGCTTCCTGCGAGGCTTCCGTGTCGACCTTCACGAAGTGAACGCGCGGCCGCATCTGCGCGGCCTCCGCGAACGCCGGGGCCATGGCCTTGCACGGCCCGCACCAGTCGGCCCAGAAATCGGCGACCACCGGGAGCTCGGTGCCGCGCGCGAAGCGCGCGAGATCGGCTCCGGCGATTGCAACGGGTTCCGCCGGAAGCAGCAGGCGATGGCATTGACCGCACTTGGGCCCGTCGCCCAGTCGGCCGTCGGGGACGCGGTTGCGGGTGAGGCAGTGAGGGCAGGCGATCAGCATGACGAGGTTGGAAGAGCGCGTGGAGCGTCGATTCTTGCACGCGCGAGCGCGCGGGCGGAGTTCGCGTCGCGCTCGAACGACGCGAGGCAAGCGACACATTTGTAGGACACTTTTTGTTGTGTTCTGCCCGGGATAGGTCAATAATGACATCGTCATAGCTGCGCGTGAGGCGCAAGGAGGCGACATGCTGAAACCCCACCGCCGCGACCCTGTCGCGGATCCTGCGGACCGCGCCAACACCGTGCTCAAGCCGGCGATCTACGACCCGCCGGGCGCCGGGAACCCGGGAGGCGGCGCGTCCGCGCGCGGCGTCCCGCCTGCGCCCGACCTCGGAGGCCGCACGACGCCGATGCCACCCGCGCCCGCCCCCAAGGACACGCCGGAGAGCAAGCTCTTCGTGGGCGTCAACATCAAGCTCAAGGGCGTCGAGATCACCGACTGCGATGCGCTCGTGATCGAAGGCCAGGTCGAGGCCACGGTCCACAGCAAGGCCATGGAAATCGCGCGTCCCGGCACCCTCAAGGGCACGGCGGAGATCGATATCGCCGAAGTCCACGGTGAGTTCGTGGGCGAGCTCACGGCGCGCACGCGCCTCGTCGTGCACGGTACGGGCCGGGTCAGCGGCACCATCCGCTACGGCAAGCTGGTGATCGCCGAAGGCGGCGAGATCACGGGCGACGTGAAGCGCCTCGATGCCTCGGAGAGCTCGCCTTCGCCTGCCGCGGCTTCCGGCGCCTCCGCCCCGGCCGCGCGCCCTGCGTTGTCTCCGTCCGCGGAACGCTGGTCGAACTGAACCGCGGGTTTCTTTCCTCCACGCGCCGGTTGCATCCTGACCGGCGCGCTCTTATCGTTCGTCCTCCATGCGCACGCTCGCCTCATTGGCGCTTGCCGCGGCAACTTTCGCCGCGCGCGCCGCCGATCCCAGCTTCGAGGTCGTCCAGGTGTTCAGCAACGCGGACGGCACCGTGCAGTACGTGCAGCTGCGCGAGACTGCGGGGCAGAACGGCCAGCAAGGCCTCGCGGGTAAGACGCTGACCGTCACGCGTAACGGCCGCACCAAGACGTTCACGTTTCCGGCGGACCTTCCCGGGCCGGTGACTGCCGGCCGCAGCGTGCTGGTGGTGACGCCGGGCTATCTGACGGTGCCGGCGCGTTACGCGGAGTACAAGGCGGTCGCGCCCGATTACGTGGCGTTCGACCAGCTCTTGCCCGCTGAAGGTGGCACCATCCAGTTCGCGGGCACCGCACCCTGGACCTTCGAGGCGCTGCCGCGCGACGGATTCTCGGCGGTCTATCGCACCGGGAACGCCATCCGCGACAACGCCGTGCAGAACTTCGGCGGCGCGACCGTGAGCCTGCCCGTCGTGCCCGTCACTGCGTTCGAGTACTACAACGCGACCCTCGACCACTACTTCGTGACGGATCTCGCGCCCGACATCGACGCGCTCGACTCGGGGCGCATCGCGGGCTGGTCGCGCACGGGCAAGTCGTTCAGCGTATGGCCGATCTCGATGGGCTTCTTGAGCGACGTCTGCCGCTATTACATCCCGCCGGAGCACGGCAACTCGCACTTTTTCTCCGCTTCGAAGGCGGAGTGCAACGCCATCGCCTCGCGCATTGGCGTCGATCCCAACTACAGCGGCTACGTGCTCGAGACCTCCGAGGCGTTCGCGGTGGCGCTGCCGGACGCCTCGGGTGCGTGCGCGGGCAACTGGACCGCGGTCTATCGCCTGTGGAACAACCGCGCCGACTCCAACCACCGCTACACGACCGATCCCGCCATCAAGGCGCAGATGCTCTCGCGCGGCTACGTGGCCGAAGGCTACGGTCCCGACGCCGTCGGGATGTGCTCTCCTCTTTGAACGAAGGTCCGCCATGAATGCAACGCTCACGGGCGTGATGCCCATCGCGCCCACCCCCTTCACGGCGGGCGGCGACCTCGACCTCCCCGGCATGCGCCGCGTGCTGGACTGCATGATCGACCAGGGGGTGGATGCGATCTGCATCCTCGCCAACTATTCCGAGCAGTTCCTGCTTACCGACGACGAGCGCGCCACGCTCCTCGACCTGTGCCTTTCGCATGTCGCCGGCCGGGTACCCGTTATCGTCACCTGCAGCCACTTCAGCACGCGCATCGCGGCGGAGCGTGCACGGGCTGCCGCGCAGGCGGGCGCGGCCATGGTCATGCTGATGCCGCCCTACCATGGTGTTGCACTGCGCGCGGACGAGGCGGGCATGCTCGCGCACTTCGCGCACGTGGCGGAGCGAAGCGGGCTGCCCATCATGGTCCAGGACGCGCCCTTGTCCGGTGTCGCCCTGACCGTGCCTTTCCTCGTGCGGCTCGCCCGCGAGGTGCCGGGCGCGCATTACTTCAAGATCGAGGTGCCCGGCACGGCGGCCAAGCTGCGGTCCCTGATCGAGGCGGGCGGTGACGCCATCGCCGGTCCGTACGACGGCGAGGAGTCGATTACCCTCATGGCCGACCTCGACGCCGGGGCGACCGGGACGATGCCGAGCGCGCTCCTGCCCGATCTCATCAAGCCGGTTGTGAGCTTCCACCAGGAAGGGCGGCGGGCGGAGGCGGCGGCCGCGTACGAGCGGATCCTGCCGCTCATCAATTTCGAGAACCGGCAGTGCGGGCTGCGCGCCACCAAGGCCGTGATGATGGAAGGGGGCGTGATCGCCAGCGACGCCGTCCGCCATCCGCTCGAGGCCCTGCATCCGGCTACCCGCGCGGGCCTTCTGGAGCTTGCCCGACCGTTGAAGCCCCTCGCGCTGCGCTGGGGGCGCTGAGCGCGGCTCCCGGGATGGTCTTGTTGCGGCGCAACATCCGGGCCGGGCCTGCCTGGCGCGGTCGTGTATAATGCTGTTTTTATTGGGTTCCTCTCCGGGACCGCCGCCAAGCAAAAGGAGTCCCCCGATGATGACGGCTCGAATACCGGGCCCGCAGGCGTCGCGCCACCGATGCCTGCGGCGAAACGAGTCTGGCCCCGCCTTCCACCTCACTCTGGCGGGTTTGATTGCCGCGGCGCTCCTGGCCGCGGGGGCATCCGTTCCCAGGATGCCGCCGGCGCCGGCCGTTGCCGACGCCCTCGGGACCGAACCTCGACCGGTTCCCGCCATCACCAGAACTGTCGCTTTCGGCGCGTCCGAGGCGGCGTCTCGCGTCGACCAGCTCGCCGCGGTCGTCGCACGCCGCTACAAGGTCGCCGATGGGGCGGCGGTCGACGTCGTCCGCAGCGCGTTGCGCGAGGGTGGACGGCACGGGCTCGACCCGCTCCTGATCCTGGCCGTGATCGCCGTCGAGTCCCGCTTCAACCCGTTCGCGGCCAGCGAGCAGGGTGCGCTGGGGCTCATGCAGATCGTGCCGCGCTTCCACAAGGACAAGCTGCCCGACGAGGGCGTGCCCGCGATGCTCGAACCGGAGGTGAACATCGCCGTCGGCGCCCAGATCCTCAAGGACTCGATCCGCCGCGGGGGCAGCGCCGAGGCCGGGCTGCAGCTCTACAACGGCGCGTTCGACGACGAGACGCGCGCGTATGCCAATCGCGTGCTCACCGAGCGGCGCAGGATCGAGCAGTCGCTTCCCAAGCCGCGCGCCTAGCCGTTCCGGTAGCCTGACCGGCCCCCCGCTACGGCTTGCCCGGGCAATCGCACTCCGGGTTGCCCTTGTCGAAGACGATCCGCCACACGCCCGGCGCTTCCAGCCGCCAGATCGACGTGAAGGTGGCGAATTTCTTGCCGGACGGGTCGAACACCGGCCCGGACGACAGCGCGAGCGTGCCCGAGTCGAGCACCTCGACGGTTTCGGGCCGCCACGAGAACGGCGCCTGCGGCGCCTCGTAGAAGCGCTTCCACCCCGCCGCCACGGCGGCCTTGCCGCGCAGGGGTGTCGGCCCCGTGAAGAAGATCGCCTCCTCGGAGAGCAAGGCCGCGAACGCGGCGTGATCGCGGTCGGCCATCGACTTGGCGAACGCGCGCTCGGTGTCGGCGACCTGCTTCGTAAGTTCGGCTTGCGTGGGCTTGGGCATGGGGGCGGCGCACGCGGCAAGCGCTGCGCAGACGAGGGGAACGAGGAATCGGCGCATGCGCAACATTCTACGAGGGCGTGCCCGCGTTGTATGCGCCTTCCGGAAGCGTCTGGCGGGCGATCCGCTCGACGCGCCGGGCGTCCTCGGCGAGGGTCGCGGCGGTGTCCTCGAGCCGTGCCGCGGGCAGGTCGACAGCCGCGGCGGCGACGGCAAGCGATCCGAACGGCGCTCCGTCCGGGTCGCGCAAGGGCACGGCGACGGCGTTGACCCCGCGCGCCGTGTATCCCACGTTGGCCGCGAATCCCAGTGCCAGCGAGCGGCGCCACATGCGGCCCAAGGCGCCGCGGTCGGGGTGGCTCGCGAGCCCGCGCTCGACCACTGCGCGCGCCTCGCCGCGCGGAAGCGCGATCAGGATGGCGACGCCCGCGGCAATGGTCACGAGCGGCCGCCGCGTGCCCACGTCGAACGCGGTGCCGAGATAGGCGGGCGTCCCGGCGCTCGCCACGCAGACGGCGTCGTCGAAGCTGCGCACCGAGAAGAGGGCGTACCCGCGCGCGCGCCGCGCGACGCGGGCGAGGATGGGCGCGCACGCCTCGCGCAGCGCCTCGTAGGCGGGCAGCGAGAGTGCGAGCTCGAACAGCAGCGGGCCGGGCACGTAATGGCCGTCCTGCGCCCGGCGCTGGACGAGCCGCTCGCGGGCGAGGCACGCGAGAATGCGGTGCGTGGTGCCGCGATCGAGGCCGCAGCGCGCCGCGAGGTCCGTGGGGCGCCAGCCGAAGCGGCTGCGCGCGGTCACCTCGGTCAGAACGCGCACGGCGCGCTCGATGGCCTGCGTGCCGGGACGGGTCGGGGGGACGGGCGGAGGCATAGTTCACATTGTGAACACCCGGGACGCCGTTGGCGAGCCCCCGCTTGCGGGCAACGGGGAAGGCGCCAACAATGGGACCTGCACGGCGGGCGATCCATCGCACAACGCCGTCTACGGAGGAAGTCCCATGATCAGAGGCTGTCTACGTGCCCTCGCACTCGTGTCGGCCGCGGTGTGCGGCGCCGCGCATGCGCAGGGCGACGCGTTTCCATCCAAGCCCATCCGCCTGGTGGTCTGCTGCACCGGCTTTCCCGAGGCCGTTTCGCGCGTGGTCGCCGAGGCGATCACCGAGGCCACCAAGGCGCAGGTCGTGATCGATCCCAAGCCGGGCGCGAACGGCATCCTGGCCGCCGAGTACGTCGCGAAGGCGCCGCCCGACGGGTACACCCTGCTCATCGGCACCAACTCCACGCACGCGGCCAACCAGACGCTGTACAAGCAGCTCAACTACGACTTCGTGAAGGACTTCGTGCCCATCAGCGCGCTGTCGCAAGGTGCGCTCATGCTCGCGGTCAATCCGAACCTGCCCGCGAAAAGCGTGGCCGAGTTGACGGCGCTCGCGAAGAAGGACCCGGGCAAGCTCACGTACGGATACGCGAGCTCGTCCACGCGCGCCGCGATGGAGCAGTACAAGCAGATGGCGGGCATCTCGATCCAGGACGTCCCGTACAAGACGCTGCCTCAGGCGACGACCGATCTCCTGGGCGGGCGCCTCGACCTCATGATCGGCGACATGGTGTCGCTGCCGCCGCACGTGCAGAGCGGCAAGCTGCGCGGCCTCGCGGTGACCGGGCCCAAGCGCATGGCGTCGTTCCCCGACCTTCCGACCATGAACGAGGCCGGCGTCACGGGCTACGTGCTCACGTTCTGGCTCGGCATCTGGGCGCCGGCCGGCACGCCCGCACCCGTAGTGCAGAAGCTCAACGAGATGGTGGTCGCGGCGCTCAAGGCGCCGAAGGTCGTCGAGTTCCTGGTGAAGGCGGGCAGCGAGCCGTTCCCCACCTCGTCGGCGGAGCTCATGAAGTTCCAGATCTCGGAACACCAGAAGTGGAACAAGATCCTCGTCACCGCAGGGATTCAGCCGGAATGAACACGCAAACCGCCAGTAAAGTCGAGATCGTGATGAGCGGCGCGCCGCTCGGGCACGAGGTCCGCGGCGTCGACGTCGCCAACCTGAGTGACGAGGAGTTCGCCGCCGTCGAGGCCGCGTACGACCGCTACGGCGTGATCGTGCTGCGCAACCAGAAGCTCACGCCCGACCAGCAGATCGCGTTCAGCAAGCGCTTCGGCAACCTCGACCGCTACATCCTCGACAAGTACAACATGAAGACCCATCCGGAGATCTTCATCGTGTCGAACGTCATCGAGAACGGCGAGCCCATCGGCTTGGGCGACGCGGGCCGCTACTGGCATTCCGACATGTGGACCGAGTTGAAGCCGCCGCGCGGTTCGATGCTCTACGCGCTCGAGGTTCCGCACGACGACGCCGGCAAGCCGCTCGGCGACACGCTCTTCGGCAGCATGCAGGCCGCCTACGACGGATTGCCCGAGGAGCTGCGGCGCGCCATCGAGGGCAAGCGCGCCGTGTACTCGGGCGAGAAGCTCGTGGACTTCCAGACCAAGCTCAAGGGGCGCGAGCTTACGAAGGAGGAGCAGGAGGGCATGGAGGAGCGCAGGAAGAAGCTCCCGACCCGCATCCATCCGCTCGTGCGCGTGCATCCGCGCACCGGGCGCAAGTGCATCTACTACAGCGAAGGCGTGGTGAGCCACATCGAAGGCATGAGCGTCGAGGACTCGGCCCCCATCCTCGAAGCCGTCCGCGCGCACGTGCTGCAGCCGCGCTTCCACTACCGCCACAGCTGGAAGGTGGGCGACATCGTGATGTGGGACAACTGCTCCGCGATCCACAAGGCCTCGGCCGACTTCGAATGGCCGCAGCGCCGGCGCATGCATCGCACCACCATCGCGTCGCCGTTCGAGCCGATCTCCGCATGAGCCCGCAGGTCCGTCCCAAGGGCGAGTCGGCCGCGCAGCGCGATGTGCGGAGGGAAGTCCAATGAACGCGCCTGACAAGGGTGTTCACGCAACGGGGGTGCCGGTCGCGGACAGGCCGTCGCCCATCGACCGCATCGTCACGCGCTTCGTCTCGGTGCCGCTGCCGGCGCCCATCCGCCATCCCTTCCTGGGCGAGCGGACGAAGTTCAGCTCCCTGCTGGTCGAAGTCCACACGAGCGACGGCCTCACCGGATTCGGCTACGCCTCGATCGAGAGCGTGCGCCTCGTCTCGTCGCTGAACGAGATCATCCGCGACCTGGCACCGCTCCTGCGCGGGCTCGACGCCACGCGCACGGAGCTCGTGTGGGAGCGCATGTACAACCTCACGTGCGACATCCTGCACGACGGCGCCGCCAATCTCGCGATGACGGCGATCGACACTGCGATGTGGGACATCGCGGGCAAGCGCGCGGGCCTGCCGCTGTGGAAGATGCTGGGCGGCTACCGCGACCGCGTGGATGCCTACGCGAGCTGGACGCTGTGGCGGCACATGAGCAACGCCGAGCTCGAGCGCGAGACGCGGCTTGTCGTGGAGCAGGGCTACCGGGCGATGAAGCTGCGCCTGGGCGGCAGCCGCACGCTGGCCGAGGACCGCGTTCGGGCCAGGATCGTGCGCGACGCCGCGGGGCCCGATGCCGTGCTGCTGGTGGATGCGCTGTGGGGCATGACGTCCACCGACGGTGTCGCCTACGCGCGCATGCTGGGCGAGCTTCAGTATGGATGGTTCGAGGAGCCGGTACGCGAGGGCGACTTCACGGGGCTTGCACGCGTGCGTGACGTGCAGGCGCTGCCGATTGCGGCGGGCGAGCGCATTTCGCGCGTGCAGAACGTCGCCGCACTCCTGCCGTGCGTCGATCACGCGATCCTCGATGCGCATCACCTGGGCGGTGTCACCCCGTGGCTCAAGGCCGCGGCGATCGTCGAGGCCGCCAATCTCCCCACGTCCGCGCACTCGCATCCGCTCGTGCACATGCACCTGCTCGCGGGCAAGCGCATGGGCGCGTGGCTCGAGTACATGCCGTGGTGGAACATGCTGTTCGTCGATCCGCCGCTGCCGCGCGATGGCGCGATCGCGATGAGTGGCGCACCGGGGCTCGGACTCACGCTCGACGAGCGCGCCGTGGCGAAGTACGCCGTCACGCCCTGACGCCCGCCATGACGAAGTGGCGCGTAGGATAGCGCCATGGATACGTTCGATTACGTGGTCGTGGGCGCGGGTACGGCAGGCTGCGTGCTCGCCAATCGACTGTCCGCCGATCCGGGCGTGCGCGTCCTCCTGCTCGAAGCCGGAGGACGCGACAACTATCACTGGATCCACATCCCGGTCGGCTATCTCTACTGCATCGGCAATCCGCGCACGGACTGGTGCTACCGCACCGCCGAGGAGCAAGGGCTCAACGGTCGTTCCCTCCTGTATCCGCGCGGGCGCGTGCTCGGCGGATGCTCGTCGATCAACGGCATGATCTACATGCGCGGCCAGCGCCAGGACTACGACGCGTGGGCCGACGCCGCGAGTGACGATGCCTGGCGCTGGGACGCGGTGCTGCCGGTCTTCAAGCGCAGCGAGGACCACTACCGCGGCGCGAGCGAGCTCCACGGCGCGGGCGGCGAGTGGCGCGTGGAGGCGCAGCGGTTGCGCTGGGACATCCTCGAGGCCTTCATCGACGCGTGCGTGCAGTCGGGCATTCCGCGCACGCGCGACTTCAACGGCGGCGACAACTTCGGCGTGGATTATTTCGAGGTCAACCAGCGCAAGGGCATCCGCTGGAACGCGTCGAAGGCGTTCCTGCGGCCGGTCACGCACCGGCCCAATCTCACGGTGGCGACCGGTGCGATCGCCGAGCGCCTCGTGCTCGAGCAGGGCCGCTGCACGGGCGTGCGCTATCGCGTGGGCGGCGCGCAGCGCGAGGCCGTTGCGCGCGAGGAGGTGGTGCTCGCCTGCGGTGCGGTCAACTCGCCGCATCTCCTCGAGCTCTCCGGCATCGGCGCACCCGCCGTCCTACAGGCCGCGGGCATCGCGGTGACGCATGCGTTGCCCGGCGTGGGGGAGAACCTGCAGGACCATCTGCAGCTGCGCTCGATCTACAAGGTGCGCAACGCGCGCACGCTCAACACCCGCGTGCAGAGCCTGGCGGGCAAGGCGGCGATCGCGCTGGAGTATGCGCTGAAGCGCAGCGGCCCCATGAGCATGGCGCCTTCGCAGCTCGGCGTGTTCGCGCGCTCGTCGCCGGACGTCGCACGTCCCGACGTCGAGTATCACGTGCAGCCGCTGTCGCTGCCCAGGTTCGGCGAGCCGCTGCATCCATTCGACGCGTTCACGGCGAGCGTGTGCAACCTGCGCCCCACGTCGCGCGGCAGCATCCACGCCGCCAGTCCCGATCCGGGCGCGCCGCCCGTGATCGCGCCCAACTACCTCTCGACCGAGGAAGACCGCCGCGTGGCCGCGGCGTCGCTGCGCCTCACACGCCGCATCGTGGCCGCGCCCGCGCTCGCGAAGTACGCGCCCGACGAGTTGCTGCCCGGCGCCGCGTTGACGACGGACGAGGAGCTCGCGCGCGCGGCAGGCGACATCGGCACCACGATCTTCCATCCGGTGGGGACGTGCAGGATGGGCGCCCGCGCGGACGCAGGTGCCGTGGTTGACGCGCGCTTGCGCGTGCACGGCATCGACGGCTTGCGCGTGGCGGACGCCTCGATCATGCCGGTGATCACGTCGGGCAACACCAACTCGCCCACGCTCATGATCGCCGAGCGCGCGGCGGACTTGATCCGCGAGGACCGCGCGCGGCGTCAGCGCGCGGGAACGTCGACGATCGCGGGGCCGAGCGTCACGTCCTCGACGCGCGCGCCGAGCAGCGTGACGTAGCCGCGCCGCCGGTTGTCGCCGGTGTCGCTGTAGTCGAAGCGGTAGATGCGCTCGACCTGCGCGCGGCCCTCCTCGTTGCGCCGAAGCCTGAGGCGGTCGAGCGCTACCGTGTCGTCGAGGAACAGATAGCCCTGCGCGCGGCAAGCCGGGCGGATCGCCGCGTTCGCGGCCTCGCGCGCCTTGAGGCTCGACCACAGGAACCCGCCCGCCGCAGCGAGCGCGGCGACGATCGCTATCTCGAGCACGTCAGTCGTTCATGCAGTCCCGTATGGCGTCAGCGCCCCGGGATCTGTGCGCGCACCTCGCCGCCCGGATACCTGGCGCTGTGCACGTTGATGTAGAGGTTGCCTGCCTTGTAGGCCGCGTACTGCGCCTCGGTGAGGCGCGCGCTGTCCGCTGCGACGAATCCCGCATCGCTGATCTTTCTGAGCGGCACGACGATGGGACCGTTGGTGCCGGGCGCGCCTTCGTGGATGTGCGCGGCCGTCGGCACCATGCCGATGACGCTCAAGGTCACGCTCACGCTGCGGTCGGGGGCGATGTTGACGACGGCGGTGCCGTAGGCCTGCGTATCGGCGGGCGGCACCTCGCTCGACCCGTAGAGCCGCAGCTGTTGCCCGGACTTCTCGTACTCGATGCTCGCGCATCCGCTCACGAGGGCGATCGCCAGCGCGATGATTGCTCTTCTTCCTGTCATGGGGAACCTCCCGAACGAATCCGGCGTCAACGATACATGCGTGCGGCCGGGTCGCGAAGGGGGGGCGGGCTATAATCGCAAGTTCGACAGGACAGGCGCCAGGTACGACCATGCAGTGGACGATGAACGAGAACTCGCTGTTCGCGATCCTGCTGCGCTCGAGCTTCGTCTGGAGCTTCATGATCGCCGGCGTCACCATCGCGGTCATGGTCTCGGTGCTGCCGGAGGCGTACCGCATCGCCGGGTTCGTGTCGGGACTGCCCTTCATCGTGATCGGCTGCATGGCGGCGTGGCGGCAGTTGCAGGCGCCGTCGGCCGCGAAGGTCGCGCGGGTCGTCGAAGCCGCGCGGGCGATGTCGGGCAGCGAGTTCAAGGACGCTCTCGCGGAGGGCTATCGCCGCGAGGGCTTCGAGGTGCGTCCCGCGGACGGCTCGGCCGACCTCGAGCTCACCAAGGAGTGGCGGCGCACGCTCGTGAGCTGCCGCCGCTGGAAGGCCGGCAACACGGGCATCGAGCCGCTGCGCGATCTCGTGAAGGCGAAGGAGGCGCGCGAGGCGCACGAGTGCGTCTACGTGGCGCTCGGCGATGTGTCCGGCAATGCGCGCGCATTCGCCCAGCAGAGTGGCGTGAAGATCGCGGGGCCTGCCGAGCTCGCACGCCTCATCACCATTCCCAAGGGAGCGCGCAGGGCTGCCTCGTAGTGAGACTCGCATGGCGGTGAGGATCGTGTCGCAGTGAGGATCGTATTCGATCTCGTGCGTGCGCGCGAAGGCGACCTCGTCCGTCGTCGCGTGGAGATCGCGCTCGTCGTGTCGCTTCTGCTGCACGGGATCGCCATGTGGAAGTGGTTCCCGCACGAGCCGATCGTGCTCACCCCGGGCGACAACCCCAGCAACGATCCGAGCCAGCAGCTCTCGGTGCGCGTGGCACCCTCGCGGCCGGCCACGCCCCAGCCGCCCGCGTCGATGCGCGAAGCGCCGCCCGCACC
>CAZIZD010000022.1:0-20487 GCA_964543615.1 uncultured Alcaligenaceae bacterium
CCTGGATCGTCGCGTGACCGTCGAGCGTGGGAATCTCGAGCTCGCCGCCCAGTGCCGCGGTGGCGAAGCTGATGGGCATCTCGCAGTGCAGGTCCGCGCCGTCGCGTTGGAAAACGGAGTGCTGCTTCAGGTTGATGACGACGTAGAGGTCGCCGTGCGGGCCGCCGTTGAGCCCGGCCTCGCCCTCGCCGGTAAGGCGGATGCGATCGTCCTGGTCGACCCCCGCGGGAATCTTCACGGAGAGCGTCTTCGACTTCTTCAGGCGGCCAGCGCCGTGGCACGCGGTGCACGGATCGCTCACGACCTTGCCGGTGCCGTGGCAGGTGGGACAGGTCTGCTGGATGGAGAAGAAGCCCTGCGAGACCCGCACTTCGCCGCGGCCGTGGCAGGTGCCGCAGGCCTTGGGTGATGTCCCCGGCTTGGCGCCCGTGCCGTGGCACGTCTCGCACTCGTCCATCGTGGGGATGCGGATCTTGACCTCGGCCCCGCGCGCGGCATCCTCGAGCGAGAGCTCGAGGTTGTAGCGGAGGTCGGCTCCGCGGTACACGCCGTTGCCGCGGCCGCCGCGCTGCTGCCCGAAGATCTCGCCGAAGATGTCGCCAAAGGCATCGGCGAATCCTCCGAAGCCCTGCTGTCCGCCGCCCGGACCCGCGGACGGGTCCACGCCCGCGTGACCGAACTGGTCGTACGCGGCGCGCTTGCGCGGATCGGAGAGGACCTCGTAGGCCTCCTTGGCTTCCTTGAACTTGCCTTCCGAAGTCTTGTCGTCCGGATTGCGGTCCGGATGATGCTTCATCGCGAGCTTGCGATAGGCCTTCTTCAGATCCTCTTCGGAAGCTCCGCGCTCGACGCCGAGCACCGTGTAGTAATCGCGTTTGGTCGACATGGACTGCCGTTCCCCTGATGCGCAAAGGCCGAGTCAGGTGGCAACCTGACCCGGCCGGGATGTTACGTGATGCGTGGCGCTATTTCTTGTCGGACTTCACTTCCGTGAACTCCGCGTCGACGACCTTCTCGTCCTGCTTGCCGCCGCCCTGCCCGCCCTGCGCACCGCCCTGCGGGCCGGCGCCCGGACCGCCGCCTTGGCCGCCACCGGCGCCGCCCTGCGCTGCCTGCGCCTGCTGGTACATCATCTCGCCCAGCTTCTGCGCGGCCTTGCCCAACTCCTCGGCCTGGGCGTCGAGCGCCTCTTTGGACGCGTCCTTCTGCTTCAGGAGCTCTTCGGCGCTCTTGATCGCGGCTTCGATCTTGCCCTTCTCGTCGCCGCCGATCTTGTCGCCGTACTCGGTCAGCGACTTCTGCACGCTGTGCACCAGCGCGTCGAGCTGATTGCGCGCCTGCACCGTCTCCATGAGCTTCTTGTCTTCCGCGGCGTGCGACTCGGCGTCCTTCACCATCCGCTGGATCTCGTCTTCCGACAGGCCCGTGTTCGCCTTGATGGTGATCTTGTTCTCCTTGCCGGTCGCCTTGTCGCGGGCGCTCACGTGCAGGATGCCGTTGGCGTCGATGTCGAACGTCACCTCGATCTGCGGCATGCCGCGCGGGGCGGGAGGAATGCCCTCGAGGTTGAACTGGCCGAGGCTCTTGTTGCCCGAGGCCATGTCGCGCTCGCCCTGCAGCACGTGGATGGTCACCGCGCCCTGGTTGTCGTCCGCCGTCGAGAAGACCTGCTGCGCCTTGGTCGGGATGGTCGTGTTCTTCTGGATGAGCTTGGTCATCACGCCGCCGAGCGTCTCGATGCCGAGCGACAGCGGGGTGACGTCGAGCAGCAGCACGTCCTTGACGTCGCCCTTCAGCACGCCGCCCTGGATCGCGGCGCCGACCGCCACCGCCTCGTCCGGATTGACGTCGCGGCGCGGCTCCTTGCCGAAGAACTCCTTCACCTTGTCCTGCACCTTGGGCATGCGCGTCTGGCCGCCGACCAGGATGACGTCGGAGATGTCGGAGATCGACTCGTTGGCGTCCTTGAGCGCGACGCGGCACGGCTCGATCGACTTCTCGATGAGCGGCTCGACGAGCGCCTCGAACTTGGCACGCGTGATCTTCATCGACAGGTGCTTCGGGCCCGACTGGTCGGCCGTGATGTACGGCAGGTTGACCTCGGTCTGCTGCGAGCTCGAGAGCTCGATCTTGGCCTTCTCGGCCGCGTCCTTCAGGCGCTGGAGTGCCAGCACGTCGTTCTTGAGATCGACGCCCGCTTCCTTCTTGTACTCGGTGACGATGTAGTCGATGAGGCGCTGGTCGAAGTCCTCGCCGCCCAGGAACGTGTCGCCGTTGGTGGAGAGCACCTCGAACTGATGCTCGCCATCCACGTTCGCGATCTCGATCATCGAGATGTCGAACGTGCCGCCGCCCAGGTCGTACACCGCGATCTTGCGGTCGCCTTCCTTCTTGTCGAGGCCGAACGCGAGCGCGCCCGCGGTGGGCTCGTTGATGATGCGCTTGACGTCGAGGCCCGCGATGCGGCCGGCGTCCTTGGTCGCCTGGCGCTGCGAGTCGTTGAAGTACGCGGGCACGGTGATGACCGCTTCCGTGACTTCCTCGCCCAGGTAGTCCTCGGCCGTCTTCTTCATCTTGCGCAGGATCTCGGCGCTGACCTGCTGCGGCGAGATCTTCTTGCCGCGCACCTCGACCCACGCATCGCCGTTGTCGGCCTTGACGATGGCAAACGGCGACAGCTGACGCGCCTTCTGCACCTCGGCGTCCTCGAACTTGCGGCCGATGAGGCGCTTGACGGCGTAAATGGTGTTCTTGGCGTTGGTGACGGCCTGCCGCTTGGCGGGCGCGCCCACGAGAATCTCGCCGTCTTCCATGTACACGACTACCGAAGGCGTCGTGCGCGCGCCTTCGGAATTCTCGATCACCTTGGGCTTCCCGCCTTCCATGATGGCAACGCAGGAGTTCGTGGTGCCGAGGTCGATGCCGATGATCTTGCCCATGTCTTGTTCTCCGTGATGCGGTGAATTTGTCTGCTTCGTCAGATGGGGGTTTTTAGCGCCTGGATCAACCGCTTTTTTGCGCTTCGCCGCCCTGACCGTTGCTTACGGTCACGAGCGCGGGGCGCAGGATGCGGTCGTTGATCAGGTAGCCCTTCTTGTAGACGTCGACCACGGTATTGGCGGGCTGCGCCGAGGGCACCATCTGCATGGCCTGGTGCCGGTTCGGGTCGAATTTCTGGCCGGCCGGATCGAGCTCGGCCACGCCGCCGCGGGCAAGCGCGTTCTGGAGCGCTTTCAGCGTGAGCTCGGCGCCTTGCTTCAGCGACTCGACCGTCTGGCTGGGGGTGGCGAGCGCCTTCTCGAGAGCGTCCTTGACCGGAAGCATGTCCTCCGCGAAGGACTCGATCGCGAACTTGTGGGCCTTGGCCACGTCGGCCTGGGCGATCTTGCGCGCGTTGTCGGCCTCGGCCTTGGCGCGCAGGAAGGCGTCCTTGAGGCTCGCGATCTCGGCCTGCGCCTTGGCAAGCGCCTCGGCGGGATCGGGCGCGGCGCCCGGCGGGGACGCCTCGGGCGGCGCATCTGCCGTCGCGGCAGCGGGGTCGTTTTGTGTGGTCATGATGACGTGCGGGTTGCTGACCGCACGCACATTGGGGTCATTCCCCGGCTTTCAACCCCGCAAAGGCGGTTTCCTGCCGATTTGGCAGTGTTTTGGCCGCTTCAGCGGGCCGTGGAAGGCCGCCCCGCCTGCCATCGCGCGAGCGCATCCTCGATGCGACTGC
Organism: uncultured Alcaligenaceae bacterium; assembly: GCA_964543615.1. GTDB lineage: Bacteria > Pseudomonadota > Gammaproteobacteria > Burkholderiales > Casimicrobiaceae > VBCG01. Next base: position 3,719 of record CAZIZD010000022.1, read on the forward strand.
CCACCGCCCGCTGCGGCTCCGAGGGCTTGTAGTCGCTCGCCTTCTCGCGGGCCGCGATGGCCGGCAGGGCGAGGTCGAACGCCTCGATGAAGGAGGTGGTCCGGCGCAGCGCATCGTCGAAGTACGCCTTGCCGAAGTAGGTCAAGTCGGCCTCGTTGCTGCACCCGAAGGAGTTGCGATCGGCCGCGGAGGCGGTGATCACCAGGCTGTCCTCGGTCCGGAGCGGCTCGAGGAAGGTGCCGGAATAGCACGCCGAGACGACGATCACGCGGTTGCGTATCCCGGCCTCGTCGAGCATCTGCCGCAGTTCCGGCGGGGTGACCGGCGCGAAGCGGAAGGGGTACAGGTCGAGCGAGAAGCGTCCCTGCTTCGATCCATGCGACGTCATGAACAGGAACAGGATGTCCTGCGCGGGATCCATGAGGCCTCCCACGTGCCTGATCGACCTCGCGAGCGCGGTGCGGGTGGCCACGGGCGTGGTCAGCACCGTGGCGGGACTGTTGACCAGCCGCACCGACCGGCCAGCGGTGCCGAAGCGCTCCGCGAACAGCGTGTCGACCGCGTCGACCTCGCGCCGGAACACGGCCTGCTGCCCATAGCCTGCCACCGCGATGAGATAAAGATTGGGCCGGCCCGGCTCGCGCGGCAGCACCGCGGCGAGATCGCGCTCGAGGAGGCCGGCCTGCGCGTAAAGAACCTCCTCGCGTCCCGCGGCATCGAAGTCGAGGCGCTCGCCGCTCGCGTCGGTCTCGGAGTAGTCCTTGATCCATAGCGAACGCGCGCCGCCCGAGAACAGGAGAGGCACGCCGATGAGCGCGACCGCCACCACGCCCGCCGCGGCGCGCCCTCGCCAGGGCAGCGAGAAGGCATCGGTGCGCGCGCATGCGGCCGCCGCCACCGGCCACGCGATCGCCACGACGTACACGATCCATTGCGCCCACAGCGCCCAGTAGCCGTCACCGGCGCGGTAGGCCGCGACGTACGCGAGCGAGACAAAGGCGTCGAGCCAGACGCCGGCCGCGAGCAGGGCCACCGCAAGATCCAGCGCACGCGCCGGCGTGCGATTGAGCGCCGCGATGGCGCATGCCGCGAGCCACACGAGCAGCAGGCCGAAGAGCGCGCCCGGCAGCGCGGTGGGGTCGAAGCGCGGCGAGAAGCCTGCGACCACCCACTCCCAGAACACCACAGACGCGACGTTGATCGCCAGCAGCAGGCCCGCCTGCCCCCACGTCGCGATGACATCCGCACGCCTGAAGAACGCGCAGCGCAGGCCCGCCCGGAGGTTCCGGTGCAGCGCATCCCGAACGGGCATCGCGGGCGCGGTTTCGTGCGGGGCTTCCCCGGGAAGCATGCCCGTCCTGCTTGGGAATCAGGCCTTGGCGCCCAGCGCCTTGGCCCTTACCTGCGTGAGCTCGCGAGCGTCGGCGTCCGGAGGCGGCGCAAGCCATCCCGCGAGATTGCGCACCACGAGGTCGGCCAGCGCCGCGATCCAGCGCGGATGCTCGTTGAGGCAGGGAATGACGCGCAGCTCCTTGCCGCCCGCCTTGACGAAGAGCTCGCGCCCCTCGATCCCGATCTCCTCCAGCGTCTCGAGGCAGTCGGTCACGAAGCCGGGACAGAACACGTCCACGCGCGCAACGCCGTCCTTGGGAAGGTTCTGCAGCACTTCGCTCGTGTACTGACCGAGCCACTGCGCGCGGCCGAACCGCGACTGGAACGACAACGTCCACTGCGCCGGCGAAAGTCCCAACTCGCGCGCGAGCAGGCGCGCGGTGACCTGGCACAGGCAGTGATACGGGTCGCCGGCGTCGAGCGTGCGCCGCGGCACGCCATGGAACGACAGCAGGAGCTTGTCCGGCCGTCCGTTCTTCATCCAGTAGTCGTTGACGTTCTGCGCGAGTGCCTTGATGTAGCCATCGTCGGCGTGGAAGGTGTCGACGAAGCGCAACGCCGGCACCCGTCGCACGTGCGCGAAGTGCGCGGCGACCGCGTCGAGCGTGGAAGCCGTGGTGCTCGCGGCGTACTGCGGATAGAGCGGCAGGACGAGGATCTTCTCGCACTGCTGGCTGCGCAGCTTGTCGATCGCGGACCCGATGCTCGGGTTGCCGTAGCGCATGCCGATCTCGACCGGGCACAGGTCCGCGGGATAGCCTGCGCGCTTGAGTTGCTGACCGAGGAATCCGAGGAGCAGCGTTCGCTGGCGCATGCTGTGCACGAGAAGCGGCGAGCCGTCCTTGGTCCAGATCGAGCGATAACGCTTGGCCGATTGCGCTGGACGCACGCTGAGGATCACGCCGTACAGGATGGGCTTCCACGCCCATGGAGGAATCTCCACCACGCGCGGATCGGAGAGGAACTCGCCCAGGTAGCGGCGTACGGCACCCGCGGTGGGCGCGTCGGGCGTCCCGAGATTGGTGAGCAGGATCCCGATGCGGGGAACGCGGTCGTGCGAAAAGGGCGGCTCGGGTCCGTGCATGGAGTCCTGGCGGGTCGATCAGGCGGGCCGCCGGGCGCGCCAGTGGTCGAAATTGCGGCGCGCCTCGCGCCGGATCGCGTTCTTCACGAAGGGCGCCCAGCCGAGCGCCGCGCCCTTGGGACCGAGCGCCATGCGGCTCCATCGCCACAGGCTGAACGAGTCCACCTGCGCAGCGATCCTGCCTTCGCGAAACGTGAAGCGCGAGTCGATGCAGTTGTGCACGGACCGGCCGGTGACGGAGAACGTGTAGCGCGGTTCCCAGTGCGCGAAGCCTTCGCGGTCGTCGGCGCGCACGTCGCGCCAGTCGAGCACGAGGTCGCGGCCGCGGTCGCACAGCATCGCCCACATGTCGGCGACCTCCCGTCCCTTCACCTCGAAGACCGGGTCGCGGAACGTCGCGTCCGGGTGATAGCGGGCGGCCATGGCCTTGGCGTCGCGCTCGCGGAACGCGGCGTAGAAGCGGTCGATCAGGACCGCATTCGGATGCGTGCTCATCGGGCGTCGCGGCGAAGGGCCGCTCCCGAGCCGCGACTGCGCCCCCTCGAGGGGCGGCGAGCCGCGCACTTGCTGTTGCGGCGAGCGTGGGGGCTCATCACTCGTCCTGCACCTGCTGCGTCATCGCATTGGACAGGAGCTTCGCGGTGAGATCGACGATGGGGATCACGCGCTCGTACGCCATCCGCGTGGGGCCGATCACGCCGAGCGTGCCGACGATCCGGCCGTTGGACTCGTATGGCGCGGTGACCACGCTCACGTCGTCGACGGCGGCGAGACCCGACTCGCTGCCGATGTAGATGGAGACGCCGTGCGCGCGCTGCGAGAGGTCGAGCAGATGCAGGATCGACGTCTTCTGCTCGAAGAGCTCGAAGAGCCGGCGCAGCCGCTCCATGTTCGACGAGAAGTCCTCGGTGTTGAGGAGGTTGCGCTCGCCCGTCACGACGAGCGACTCGCCCTCGTTCAGCGCGACCTCGCCCACGTCCACGGCGGCGGACATGAGCTGCGCTATGTCGTCCTGCAGGGCGCGAAGATCCTCGCTGATGCGCGTGCGGATCGCCGGGAACGGCTGGCCCGCGAAGTGAGCGTTGAAGAAGTTGGTGGCTTCGTTGAGCTGCGAGATCGTGTAGGCGCGGTCGGTGTGCAGGATGCGGTTCTGCACGTCGCCGTCGGGAGTGACCAGGATCAGCAGCACGCGCCGGTCCGCAAGGCGCAGAAACTCGAGATGACGGAACGAGGCCTCGCGCCTGCGCGGCGTCATGACCACGCCCGCGAACTGCGTCAGCTGCGACAGGAGGCCCGCGGCGGTGCTCACGAGCTGCTGTGGCCGGTCGGCGGTGAGCTCGCCGGAGAGGCGGCGGATCTCCCGCTCCTCGAGTGGCTTGGTGACCATCAGGGTGTCGACGAAGAACCGGTAGCCCTTGGCGGTCGGGACCCGGCCTGCCGACGTGTGGGGACTCGCGATGAAGCCCATCTCCTCGAGGTCGGCCATCACGTTGCGGATGGTCGCAGGCGACAGGTCGAGGCCCGAGTGGCGCGACAGTGCTCGCGAGCCGACGGGCTGGCCGTCGCTCACGTAGCGCTCGATGAGCGTCTTGAGAAGGTGCTGCGCGCGCGGTTCCAACATCCGGACCATTCTATCAAGCACGTCCCCTCCAAAACGCACGAGGCCTCGTCCGGAGGGACGAGATTTGCACACGGGGGCCGTGTGGTTTAATCGCGCGCATGGCCGCCACCCGTTTTCCACGCATCGCCCTCGTGGGCCGGCGAGCGACGCCCGCCATCGCCGGCCCCATCGCGGAGCTGGCCGCGTTCCTCGCCGCGCGCGGCCATCGCATCGTCCTCGACACCGAGACGGCCGAGTACGCGAGCGTCCCCGGCGCGACGACGGTGGGCGGGTCCGACTTGGGCCGCCAGGCCGACCTGGCAATCGCGGTCGGGGGCGACGGCACCATGTTGGCCCTCGGGCGCCAGCTCGCGCCCTTCGACGTGCCGCTGATCGGCATCAACCAGGGGCGGCTCGGCTTTCTCACCGACATTCCGCTCTCGGCAATGACCGCCAACCTTGGCGCGATGCTCGAAGGCCGCTACGTCGAGCAGCGCCGCACGCTGCTCACCGTGATCGTGCAGCGCCCCGACGGCGGGCGCGAGCATGCGCTCGCCCTCAACGACGTCGTGGTCAACCGCGGCTCGCTCGGCAGCATGATCGAGTGCGCCGTCGCAATCGACGGACGGTTCGCGTACACGATGCGTGCGGACGGCATCATCGTCGCCACCCCAACGGGATCGACCGCTTACGCGCTGTCCGCGGGCGGACCCATCCTCGCGCCGCAGCTCGCGTCGTTCCTGCTCGTGCCGGTCGCGCCGCACGCGCTCACGCACCGTCCCATCGCCATCTCCGACGACTGCCGCATCTCGATCACGGTGATGCAGGGCCGCGACGCCGGCATCCACTGCGACGGGCAGGGCCACTTCTCGCTCGCCGAAGGTGACTGCGTGCTGCTCGAGCGCGCGGGCTTTCGCGCGCGCTTCCTCTACCCCGAGGGTCACGATTACTTCGCCACCCTGCGCGAGAAGCTCCACTGGAGCACCACGCCGGAAGAGCACAAGTGGGGGCAGAGAGGAACCTAGCGCCCACTTCGTTGCGCCGACCCTTATGCTGCGTTCGCTCTCCATCCGCAATTTCGTCGTCGTCGAGACGCTCGATGCCGCTTTCTCCGACGGGCTCACGGTGCTCACGGGCGAGACCGGCGCGGGCAAGTCCATCCTCCTCGACGCGCTCGGCCTGCTCCTGGGGGACCGCTTCGAGCTGCGGCAGCTGCGCGCCGGCGCGGAGCGGGCGGAGCTCGCCGCGGGATTCGACATCACCGACTGTCCCACGGCGCGCGCGTGGCTCGCGGAGCATGCGTTGGCGAGCGACGGCGACGAAGTGCTCCTGCGCCGCGTGCTCGACGCGCAGGGCAGGAGCCGCGCCTGGATCAACGGCAGCGCCGCCACGCTCGCGCAATTGAAGTCCCTGGGCGAGATGCTCGTCGCGATCCACGGCCAGCACGCCCACCAGTCGCTCGAGCAACCCGAGGTGCAGCGCGCCATCGTCGATGCGTTCGGCGGATTCACCACGCTCGCACACGAAGTGGCCGAGCGCTGGCGCACCTGGCGCACGGCGGTCGAGCGCCTCGAAGCCGCCGCAACCGCGGCCGAGGCCACGGCCTCGGAGCGCGACTTCCTCGAGCAGCGCCGCCGCGATCTCGCGTCCCTTGCCGTCACCGCGGACGAGTGGCGCGATCTCTCGTCGTCGCAATCGCGGCTCGCGCATGCGGCAGAGCTTATCGCGCTCGCAAGCGAGAGCGTAGCCGCATTGAGCGAATCGGACGACGCCATCGCGGTGCAGCTCGCCCATCTCGTGCAGCGCCTGCGCGGCGCCGTCGCGCACGATCCTGCGTTGTCGGACGTGGTCGCATTGCTCGAGCCCGCATCCATCGAGCTCGAAGAGGCCGCGCGCGCGTTGCGCGACTACCAGCGCAGGCTCGACCTCGATCCCGCGGAGTTGAAGCGCGTCGAGGACCGGCTCGCGGCCATCCACGACATGGCGCGCAAGCATCGCGTGCGTCCCGAGGCGCTGCCGGCCCTGCTCGCCGAGACGGAGGCGCGGCTTGAGTCGCTTGCCGATTCCGCCGACGCCATAGCCCTCGCCAGGCGCGCCGCCGAAGCCGAGGCGCACTACCGGCAGGCCGCCGGCGATCTGTCGAAGAAGCGCCGTTTCCACGCCAACGAGCTCGCGCATCGGGTCACCGAGGCGATGCAGACCCTAGCCATGACCGGAGGACGCTTCGACGTCGCGATCGAGCCTCTCCCAGCCCCGGCGAGCTACGGCGTGGACGGCGTCGAGTTCCGCGTCGCGGGCCACCCTTCGCAGACGCCCGCGCCGCTCGCGCGCGTCGCGTCCGGCGGCGAGCTCTCGCGCATCGCGCTCGCGCTCTCGGTTGTGGCGAGCGAGGCGGGCTCGGTGCCCACGCTCGTGTTCGACGAAGTCGACGCGGGCATCGGCGGTGCGGTGGCCGCCACGGTCGGCGAGCTCATGCAGAAGCTCGCCGCGCGCCGCCAGGTGCTGTGCGTGACCCACCTGCCGCAGGTCGCGGCCTTTGCCGACGCGCACCTGCGAGTGACCAAGTCGAGCCGCGACGACGACGTCGTGAGCGACCTCGCGCAGCTTTCGGCAAAGGATCGCATCGAGGAGCTCGCGCGCATGCTGGGCGGCGTGGAGATCACCGCCAAGACCCGCGCGCACGCGAAGGAGTTGTACGACCAGAGCCGGCGGCGGCAGGGTCCGCCCGCGGGCCCCAAGGCAGCGGGAAGCTAGCTCAGCCTTTCGGCGACTTGTTCGCTGCGAACTTGCCCTGGATACGCTTGGGCTGGCCCTTGGGCGCCTGCTGCTTCATCACCGTCTTGAAGGCGGTGGCGGGCAGGGCCTCGCCCGTCTCGAGCCAGTGCTTCACGCGCTGCGCATCGGCCACGCGCGTGAACTTGCCGATCGAGTCGAGCAGCACGATGACCATCGGCTTGCTCGCGATGGTGACGAGCATCACCACGCACCGTCCGGCCTCGCGGATGTAGCCCGTCTTCTGCAGCTGGATGTCCCACGCGCCGCTCTTCACGAGCGCGTTGGAGTTGTTGAAGCCGATCGTCTGGCCCGTGGGCTGCACCTCGACGACTTGCGAGGGCGTGGTGGAGTAGTCGCGGATCACCTGGTAGGCGGAGGCGGCGCGCACGAGCTTGGCCAGGTCGTTCGCGGTGGAGACGTTCTTGGGCGAGAGGCCGGTCGAGTCGTCGTAGTGCGTGTTAGTCATGCCGAGCGCGATCGCCTTCTCGTTCATGGCCGCGACAAAGGCGAGCATGCCGCCGGGGTAGTGGCGGGCGAGCGCGGACGCCGCGCGGTTCTCCGACGACATGAGTGCAAGGTGCAGCATCTGCGCGCGCGTGAGCGACGCGCCCATGCGCAGGCGCGAGTGGCTGCCCTTGATGTAGTCGAAATCGTCCATGTCGATCGACAGGACCTCCTCCATGGGCAGGCCCGCGTCGAGCACGACCATCGCGGTCATGAGCTTGGTGAGCGACGCGATCGGCGTGACCTGGTCGGCCGCCTTGGCATACACGGCCTTGCCTTCCTGGGCGTCGAGCACGAGCACGTTGGCCGACGCAAGGCGAAGCTTGGACGCGTCGAGCTCGACGGCTGCCGCCGCAGGAACAAAAATCGCTGCAAAAACAAAGATTAATGCTCGAATCATCACAATCAATCTCAACGGCTGACCGGCGGTTTATCTCACGCTTTACGCCCCATCGTCAATGGCCTGTAACTTCAATGGGTTACAGAAGACCCTCGCGCGCCGAGCAAATGCAAGAAACGGGCCCAGGCCGGCGACGCCGGGCGGGGCCGCGCGGGGTGCGTTATGCCGCGGCTTCGGGGACAGACGGACGCCGGCGCTCCTCGTCCTGCTGCAGGCGCCACATCCGCGCATAGGCGCCACCCTGGGCGAGCAGCGCCGCGTGCGTACCGCGCTCGGCGATGCGGCCGGCCTCGAGCACCAGGATCTCGTCCGCATCGACTACCGTCGACAGGCGATGCGCGATGGTGAGCGTCGTGTGATTGCGCGCGATGGCGCGAAGCTCGGATTGGATCGCCTTCTCCGAGCGCGAGTCGAGCGCGCTCGTCGCCTCGTCGAAGATGAGGATGCGCGGCGCCTTGAGGATCGCGCGCGCGATCGCCACCCGCTGCTTCTCGCCGCCCGAGAGCTTGAGCCCGCGCTCGCCCACGGGGGTCGCGTATCCGTCGGGCAGGCTTGCGACGAAATCGTGGATCTGCGCGAGGCGGGCGGCGGCCACCACGTCGTCGTGGCTCGCACCGGGGCGCCCGTAGGCGATGTTGTACTCGATGCTGTCGTTGAAAAGCACGGTGTCTTGCGGAACGATGCCGATGGCGCCACGCAGGCTGCCCTGCGTCACGTCGCGGATGTCCTGCCCGTCGATCGTGATGCGGCCGCCGCCGACGTCGTAGAAGCGATAGAGGAGCCGGGCCAGCGTCGACTTGCCCGAGCCCGACGGTCCCACGACCGCCACCGTCCGCCCCGCCGGAATGGCGAACGAGACGTCGAACAGGATCTTGCGGTTGGGCTCGTAGGAAAAGTCCACGTGCTCGAAACGGACCTCGGCGCCGCCGGCGACCAGCGCCTGCGCGCCGGGCTTGTCGCGGATCTCGGCGTTCTCCTCGATGAGCCCGAACAGCCGCTCCATGTCCGCGAGCGCCTGCTTGATCTCGCGATAGATCACGCCCAGGAAGTTGAGCGGGATGTAGAGCTGGATCATGAACGCGTTGACGAGCACGAGGTCGCCGATGGACATGGTGCCGTCGACCACGCCGGCGGTCGCGCGCCACATGATGAGCGTCACGGCGATCGCGATGATCGCGCTCTGGCCGACGTTCAGCGCGGAAAGCGACGTCTGGCTCTTGACCGCGGCCGCCTCCCAGCGCTGCATGCTCTCGTCGTAGCGGCGCGCCTCCCACTCCTCGTTGCCGAAGTACTTGACCGTCTCGTAGTTGAGCAGGCTGTCGATCGCGCGCGTGTTGGCCTTGCTGTCGAGGTCGTTCATCGTGCGCCGGAAGTGTGTGCGCCATTCCGTGATCATCACCGTGAAGGCGATGTAGACGGCGAGCGCGCCGGCGGTGATGGCCGCGAACGTCCAGTCGTAGCGGGCGACGAGGATGCCCATCACGAGCGTGATCTCGACCAGCGTCGGCAGGATCGAGAACAGCGCATAGCTCACGATCGTGGAGATGCCGCGCTGGCCGCGCTCCACGTCGCGCGTGAGGCCACCGGTCTGCCGCTGCAGGTGAAAGCGTAGCGACAGCGCGTGGAGGTGCCTGAACACCGTAAGCGCGATCTTGCGCACGGCGCGCTGCGTCACCTTGGCGAACAGGAACTCGCGCAGCTCGGTGAAAATCGTGGTGGACAGGCGCAGGAGCCCGTACGCGACCAGCAGCGCGAAGGGCACGAACAGCATCGCGCTGGCGCGATCGAGGCTGTCCACGATCTCCTTCAGCACGACCGGCACGCCCACGTTCGCGGCCTTGGCGAGCACGAGGCACGCGAGCGCCACGACGACGCGGCCCTTGTACTCCCAAAGGTACGGCAGGAGCGTACGGATGGTCGACCAGTCGCCGCGCCTGGTGCGCGCGACGTTCATGTCGGCAGGGAGGGTCGTGCTGGATCCGGATCGGCGCATGCGTGCGAGTCTAGCGTGAGCGCCGCGGGAACCACTCCTGCCCGCCGTATCCCAGGAATCCCATCGCGACCCGCACGATGCCGTAGGCGATCCAGGTCATGGCCTTGGCCAGCGGGTTGCGGCTGCCCCAGCTCTCGCGCTCCACGTGCCGCGTCCCGGTCTCGATCATCGACAGGAGCTCGATGCGAAGCTGGTCGGCGAAGTGCGCGTCGCGCACGAACACGTTCGCCTCGCGCGCCATCAGGAGAGAGTAAGGATCGATGTTGGACGAACCCACCGTGGCCCAGTGATCGTCGATCACGGCAACCTTCGCGTGCAGGAACGAGCGGTGGTACTCCGCGATGGACACGCCCGCGTCGAGGAGCTGGCCATAGAGGGCGCGCGACGCGTAGTGCAGGAGCCGGTACTCGACGCGCGCCTGCAGCAGGAGCGTGACGGCGACGCCCCTTTGCGATGCGGCGATGAGCGCGTGCCGGAACCGCACGCCCGGAAAGAAGTAGGCGTTGGCGATGACGATCTCGCGCTTTGCCGTGCGGATCGCGGCGAGGTAGGCGCGCTCGATGTCGCGCCGGTAGCGCAGGTTGTCGCGAACGACGAACTTGGCGACCTGCCTTCCCGCCGGATCGGCGGCGAACGGCTCCGGGAACAGCGGCACCTCGCTGCGCTCGAACTGCACGAGCTCGACCAGCGCCCACAGGCGCTGCATCGTCGGCACGATCGAAGCCACGATGGGACCGCGCACGCGCACCGCGAAGTCGAGCCGCGGCGGCTTGTGCCCCGGCGTGTTCATGTCGTCGATGAGGTTGATGCCGCCGACGAATGCCACCCGGCGATCCACGTGACAGAGCTTGCGGTGCATGCGGCGCAAGCGATGGAAGCGGAACTGCCACGGCGCGACCTCGGGCCGGTACTTGAGGAGCCGCACGCCTCCTTCGCGCAGCATGCGCTCGAGGCGCCGCGTGAGATAGCTCTTGGCGCCCCATCCGTCCACCAGCACGCGCACCGCCACGCCGCGCCGTGCCGCGCGCACCAGGGTGTCGGCGACCGCCTTGCCGACCGCATCGTCGGCGAAGATGTACGTCTCGATCCAGACCTCGCGCTCCGCCGCGTCGACGGCCGCCGACAGCGCCGGGAAGAACTCACCGCCGCTGCGCAACAGCTCGATCGAGTTGCCCTGGGTGAAGCGGTTCACGCGCTATCAGGAGGGTCGGGGTCGACTTATTGTGCGCGAAGTTTGCCGGCCGCGCCGCGCGGCCATTAAGTCGGCGCGGGGCCCCGTTGCTTGCGGCCCTACCTCATGGACTTCGCGGCGTGACGGCGGCGCACGCGCGGCGACAGCTCGAACGTCGCCGCGAGCGCCGCGTGGTCGGAGAGGCGCCCCGAAGGAAACGCATAATGGACGCGCGCATCCACCACCTCGAGCCCGCGCGCATAGATGCGGTCGAGGCGGAACACCGGCATCACGGAGGGGAACGTGCGCGCGGGGCGTCCCTTCACTTCCTCGAACACCTCGTACACGCCCAGCATGTCGGTGAGCGCGCGGTCGCCTTTGCGGCGCCAGTCGTTGAAGTCGCCGGCGATCACCATGGGCGCATCCTTCGGCACGCGCTCGTTGATGCGCTAGACCAGCGCCTGGATCTGCCACTGGCGCCCGCGCTCGAACAGCCCGAGGTGCACGTTGAGGCAATGCAACACCGGCAGGTCCTCGCCGAGCTTCATCTCGCAGTGGAGCAACCCCCGGCTTTCGAACGCGTGCGCCGAGATGTCGGCGTTCTCCTGCGCCATGATCGGAAAGCGGGACAGGAGCGCGTTGCCGTGATGGCCATGGCGGTACACGCAGTTGCGCCCATACGCCACCTCGCGCCACATGGTATCGGCGATGAACTCGTGCTGCGGCTTGTGAGGCCAGTCGTGGTAGCGGCCCGCGTGGCGGTGATGAACCCCCTGCACCTCCTGCAGGAACAGGACGTCCGCGGACAGGCCGTGCAGCTTCTCCTTGAGCTCGTGGATCACCATCCGGCGGGTGAGATGCGAGAAGCCCTTGTGGATGTTGTACGTCGCGACGCTGAACTTCATGGAGGCACTGCGCTCTTGAACCATTGCCTCCATGTTAACGGTAAACGCACCCTCGCCGGCGCTTGCACCGGCGCACGCACCATCCATGTGCACGACAGGCGAGGAAGTCCCGCATGACGGCACCCCGGGTCTTCGTTTACCGCCCGTTGTAAGGAATTCGAGGGGCATGCGACCATTCCGCGGACGGTGCAAGGCACCGCCTCATTCGAACCCGATACGGAAGGAGCTACATAGATGGATCACCACACCAAGGTTCAAGCCGCGGTCGCCGGCATCGTGGCGCTCGGATTCGCCTCGCTCGTCTCGGCGCAGGCCATGGCGCCGAAGGAGCCGTCGGAGAAGTGCTACGGCGTGGCCAAGGCCGGCAAGAACGACTGCGGCACCGCCAAGCATGCGTGCGCGGGCCAGGGCGCCAAGACGGACAACGATCCTGCCGAGTGGAAGTACGTGGCCAAGGGCACGTGCGAGAAGATGGGCGGCAAGACCAGCGCGCCCAAGTCCTGACGATGAACGGCGGCCGGCGTCGATGACGCCTGCCGCCGCCCTGTTCCACTCCCTGTTGTCCTCGTTCGACCTGCCCGTCGCCGCCGGTATCGGACTTCGCGCGCCGCACGTGCGCGAGGTGCTCGAACGCAAGCCGGCGCTGCCCTGGCTCGAGATCCACAGCGAGAACTATTTTGCCGACGGCGGTCCCGCGCTCTCGGCACTCGCGCGCATCCGCGCCGATTACCCCATCGCGATGCACGGCGTGGGACTGTCGCTCGGCTCGTCCGATCCGCTCGACCGCACGCACCTCGGGAAGCTCGCGCGGCTTGCATCGCGCATCGAGCCCGCGGTCGTCTCCGAGCACCTGTGCTGGAGCGCCGTCGACGGCCGTCATTACAACGATCTCCTGCCGCTGCCGTACACCGCGGAAGCGCTCGACCACGTTTGCGCGCGCGTGCAGCAGGTCCAGGACGCGCTCGGCCGCACGATCCTCGTCGAGAACGTGTCGAGCTACTACGCATTCCCGGAGTCGACGATCGACGAGTGCAGGTTCGTGGCGAGCGTGGCGCGGCGCACCGGCTGCAAGCTGCTGCTCGACGTCAACAACATCTTCGTCAACGCTCGCAATCACGGCATCGACGCCCGCGCGTACCTCGATGCCATCGATCCCGCGAGCGTGGCGGAAATCCATCTTGCCGGGTTCGAGGACCGCGGAACGGTCGTGATCGACACGCACGGCGCACCTGTCGCGCCCGAAGTGTGGTCGCTCTACGTCCATGCCATCGCCCGCATGGGACCCGTGCCGACGCTCGTCGAGTGGGACCTCGACATCCCGCCGCTCGACGTGCTCATGCGCGAAGCGGCGACCGCGCAGCGGATTCTCGAAGGACGCGAGGCCGCGCCATGAGCACACGAAGTGCGGAGGGTAGTCGAGTGAGCGCGTCGCTGCTCGACCTGCAGCGGCGCTTCGCGGCCGCCATCCGCAGCGGTCACGACGACCCGCGGCTTGGCGTCTACCGCAACGCAGTGACCGCGAACTACCGCAATGCCCTGCGCGCGAGCTTTCCCGTCGTCTGCGAGCTCACGGGCATGCCCTTCTTCCACGCGGCGGTCGACGCCTTCGTGGCGGCGCATCCGTCGACCGGCGGCGATCTCGACGTGTACGGCGACGCGTTCCCGCAGTTCCTCGCGGGCTACCCGCACGCGCGATCGCTGCCCTACCTCCCCGACGTCGCCCGCCTCGAGTGGGCGCTCGACGAGGCGATGCGCGCCGGCGACGTCGAGGCGCATCCCGAAGGCGTTCTGCGGACGCTCGCCGCCACGGCACCGGATGCCGTTGCCGCGTTGCGCGCGACGCTCGATCCGTCGTGCCGCCTCGTGCGTTCCACGTTCCCGGTGATGCGCATCTGGCAGGTGCACCAGCACGACGGGGACCGCAGCGTCGACCTCGACGCGGGGCCTGATCATCTCGTGGTGCGGCGCGAAGGCAACCTGCCCTCGATCGCGCGTGTATCGCCCGCCGGCCTTGCGTTCCTCGAGGCGCTTGCTTCCGATTCAACGCTGGGCGACGCGGTCGAAGCCGCCCTCGCGGCCGACGCGCAGTTCGACGTGGGCCTCGCGCTGCGCACGTTCATCGCCGACGGCACCCTCGTGACGGTCACGCTCGCGTGAGCGCCACGTGTCAGGTCCGCGACTCTCGCGCGACTATCGCCTCATCGTCCATCGGAGCCTGACATGACCGCCGCTTCCATCGTCACCCGCGCGAACCGCGTCTACGCCCGCGCGGAGGGCCTGCTCGACAAGCTGCAATCGCTCTTTGCGCTCGCGATCCGGCTGTATCTCGCGCGGGTCTTCATCGCCTCGGCGCTCACCAAGATCGAGGACTGGAACATCACCCTTGCGCTGTTCGAGAACGAGTACCACGTGCCGCTCCTGTCCCCGGCGACGGCCGCGATGCTCGGCACGGCGGCCGAGTTCGGCTTGCCGCTGCTGCTGGTCGCGGGATTCGGGACGCGCTTCGCGGCGCTCGCGCTCTTCGCGTTCAATGCGGTCGCGGTGATCTCGTATCCGGACCTGAGCGACGCAGGCCTCAAGGATCATGTCCTGTGGGGCGCGCTCATGCTGGTGCTGGCCGTGTACGGGCCGGGCCGTCTCTCGATCGACCGGCTGCTGGCTCGACGCGACGCGCGCTAGCCGATGCCCCAGCAGTAGGGATCGTCGTCGTCGAGAATCAGCGTGCCTTGCGCGTTCACGAACGCGCGCCCGGCGATCGTCGGCACGATGCGGCCGCGCGCGCGATCGGACCAGCGATAGCGCGCCGTGAACGTGCTGCCGACGATGCTCTCCTGGACCCAGCGATCGCCTTCCGCGAGCTTGCCGTCCGCGGCGAGACAGGCGAGCTTGGCGCTCGTGCCCGTGCCGCATGGCGAGCGATCGTAGGCCCTGCCCGGGCACAGCACGAAGCTCTGGGCATTCGCGCCGCGCGACGACGGCGCGAAGAGCTCGACGTGATCGACGTCGGGATGTCCTTGCGCGTTGAGCGCCTGCCGCACGCGCCACGCGTGCGTCGTGAGCGCGTCGAGGTTGTCGAGCGAAAGCGCGTGCCCGTGACGCTCGACCAGGAAGAACCAGTTGCCTCCCCACGCGACGTCGCCTTCGACCGCCCCCACGCCGGGCACCTCGACGCGCACGCCGCGATGCGCGCGATAGCTCTCGACGTTCTCGACCGACACCTCGCCGTCGCGCTCGAACGTGGTGGTGACGACGCCGACCGGCGTCTCGATCCGATGCACGCCGGGTGCGATACGGCCAAGGTGGGCGAGCGTGGCGACCACGCCGATCGTGCCGTGACCGCACATCCCGATGAAGCCGACGTTGTTGAAGAAGACGACGCCCGCGGCGCAGGTGCGGTCCTCGGGCTCGACCAGCAGCGCGCCGACGAAGACGTCCGACCCGCGCGGCTCGTTCACCACCGCGGCCCGATAGCGGTCAAAGTCGCGCGCAAAGCGCGCGCGGCGTTCGGAGAGGGGACCGCCGCCCAGGTCGGGGCCGCCGTCGATCACGACGCGCGTGGGCTCTCCGCCCGTATGCGAATCGACGATGGCAATGGTGCGCCGGCCCATGCTGCCTCGCTTCCGCCGCGCCCCGCCTAGCGCTTCTCCGCGAGCAGCGTCTGGCGCGCCGCCGCCAGGTCGGCGAGCTGCTTCTTGTCCACGACCGGATAGTGGAGCTTGAGCGAAGCGAGCGCATCCACGATCGCCGCCGCCACGACGAGCCGCGTGAACCATTTGTTGTCGGCGGGCACCACGTACCAGGGCGCGTCCTCGGTGGCGGTCTCGCGGATCATCTTCTGGTACGCGGCCATGTAGCTGTCCCAGTGCCCGCGCTCGCGCACGTCCGCCGCGGAGAACTTCCAGTTCTTGTCCGGCTGCTCGATGCGCTCGAGGAAGCGCTTCTTCTGCTCCTCGCGCGAGACGTGGAGGAAGAACTTGCGCACCACCGTGCCGTTGCGCGCGAGGTAGCGCTCGAAGTTGCGGATGTCCTCGTAGCGCTCGTCCCACACGTGCTTGCCCACGAGGGAGGGCGGAAGCTTCTGCCCCTCGAGGTACTCGGGGTGGACCTTCACCACCAGCACTTCCTCGTAATAGCTGCGATTGAAGATGCCGATGCGTCCGCGCTCCGGCAGGTTCTTCATGCAGCGCCACATGTAGTCGTGGTCGAGCTCCTCGCTCGTCGGCGCCTTGAACGACGTGACCTGGCATCCCTGCGGATTCACGCCCGACATGACGTGCTTGATCGCGCCGTCCTTGCCGGCGGCGTCCATGGCCTGGAACACGAGCAGCACCGACCAGCGGTCCTGCGCGTAGAGCATGTCCTGCAGCGTGGACATGGCGTCGCGGCCAACCGCCAGCGCCTCCTGCGCGCGCGGCTTGTCCTCGCGATTGAGGTGCGCCGTGTCGCCGGGATCGATGTCCGACAGCTTGAACTTCGCCCCGCGCGTGACGCGATAGGGTCGAGAGAATTCCTGCGCGATCTTCGCGATCTTGGCAAAATCGACGGCGTCCTCGGCCATGCGCTCTCCGCTTCCGTGAGTGGTGGCGCGCATACGGAATTCGTATGGCGCACATAAAAAATGAATACTAGGGCAAACCGCCGCCCCGCACTATCATCGACCGCTGCCCCGCACGCAAGGCGCCCCCTCCTCGACCTGGGAACTCCGCAATGGCTTCGTCACTCCCCGACTCTCCCGTCTGGCTCATCACCGGTTGCTCGACCGGCTTCGGACGCGCGCTCGCCGAGCGCGTGCTGGCCCGCGGCCACCGCTGCGTGGTCACGGCGCGCAACCCGGCACAGGTGGCGTCGATCGCCGCGCCGTATGCGGACCGCGCGCTGGTGACGGCGCTTGACGTCACCGATGCCGTGTCGCGCGAGCGCGCGGTGGCCGCTGCGCTGGCGCGCT
>CAZIZD010000023.1:0-20248 GCA_964543615.1 uncultured Alcaligenaceae bacterium
TCCACGCGGTGGGTGCCCGCGCGCCGTTCGTCCATCGGCCCGCGCTCGACATCGCGACGTTCGGCGAGGAGCCGCGCACGTTTCTGCTCGAGAACGACTTCGTGCCCGGAGAGCTCAGGGAAGCGTACGAAACCATCTCTGCACTCGCCCTGACCGGCGTGCACGCCTGCTTCGATCGCGCCGGCGAGCTCGCCTCGCTGCGCCTGCACGGCGACTGTCATGCGAGCAACGTGCTGTGGACCGACGACGGACCGCACTTCGTGGACTTCGACGACGCGCGCATGGGCCCCGCCGTGCAGGACTTGTGGATGCTGCTCTCGGGCGACCGGGCGGAGATGCAGGCGCAACTGGGCGACCTCCTCGACGGCTACGAGGACTTCGCGGAATTCGACCGCAGCGAGCTCGCGCTGGTCGAGGCGCTGCGCACGTTGCGCCTCATGCACTACGCCGCGTGGATTGCGCGGCGATGGGACGACCCTGCGTTTCCGGCGGCGTTTCCCTGGTTCAATACGCAGCGCTACTGGCAGGATCGCATCCTCGAGCTGCGCGAGCAGGTTGCCGCGATGAGCGAGCCTCCGCTCGTCGCATGAGCCCGAACGGCCGCCCGGAGGGCGAATCAGCCCCGCAGCGCGCAGCGCGGAGGGTGATCCAGAGCTTCAGTGGGTCGCGAACCAGTACGCGCCCTGCGCGAGGTACACAGCCGAGAGCACCATGATGATCCAGCGGCTCCACCGCTTGAACTGGGCGTCGCTCATGCGATCGAGGACCACGCGCGAGGATTGCGTGCCGACCACTGCGAGGACCACAGCGAGCGCCATGATCCATGGCGAGAGCGTCTCGCCGAACACCGCGAGCGCCGTGCCGAAGTAGACGAGCTTCAGCGCATGGCCCAGCGTCTGCACGGCCGCCTTGGTCGAGACGATGCCGTGCCGGTTGAGGCCCGACTGCACGAAGAACGTGTCGAGGATGGGCCCCGAGACGCCCGCGAGGAGCTGCAGCACCATGCAGACGGCGCCGCCCGCGACCGCGTGCCCGGGCTTGGCCACGTTGAGGCGCAGGTGCTCGGGCAATGCAAACGCAAGCATCGGCGTCAAACCCAGCACGATCAGCGCGAGTCCCTTGCCCGGGACCACTGCCACCGCGGCGAACGCGAGCGCGGCCAGGATCGACCCGATGGCGAAGCGCCCGACGATCTTCCATTCGATGTGCTGCCGCCAAAGCCACGCGCGCCATCCGTTGGAGGTCATCTGCGTGACGCCGTGCAGCACCATGGCGGCCGGCAGCGGCATGATCGCGAGCAACAGCCCCATCAGCACCATGCCGCCCGCCATGCCGAAGATGCCGGACATGAACGAGGTCACGACGACCCCGACGGCGACGGTAGCGATCATGGGCAAGCTCAGCATGCCGGGAGCGTAACCCTCGCGAGGGCGGCCGTGCAAACGCTATTCCCTGAGGCTTGCCCAAGGAAAACTTGGGGTACTACACTCCCGGGATGCGCCGCCTCCCCTCGCTCAATGGTCTGCGCGCGTTCGAGTCCGCCGCGCGCCTCGGCAGCTTCGCCGCGGCCGGCGAGGAGCTCGCGGTGACGCAGGCCGCGGTGAGCCGCATGGTGCGCCTCCTCGAGGAGCGCCTGGGCTACGCCCTGTTCGAGCGTCACGCGAACCGCCTGGCGCTCACCTGGCAGGGCCGGACGTTGCTTCCGGGACTCACGTCCGCGTTCGATGCGATCGCCACGCTCGCGGGGCAGGTGGGCAGCATGAGCAGCGCGCGGGCGCTCACGGTCGGTGTGGGAACGTCGTTTGCCATGCGCTGGCTCATTCCGCGCCTCGCGGGGTTCCAGGCGCAGCATCCCGACATCGAGGTGCGCATCGCCACGGGTGGCGCGCAGCAGCCGATTCGCGACGACTGGACTTGTGGCATCGTGCTGGGTGGCGGCCGCTGGCCGGGCTACGAGGCCACTGCCCTCTTCTCTGCCGATCTCTTTCCCGTGTGCTCCCCCGCGCTCGCGCGCCGCATGAAAGGTCCCGCCGATTTGCGTCACCAGACTCTCCTGCAGGTCGCGCAGCAGCCCGACGATTGGCCGTCGTGGCTGCGCGCGGCGCGTCTCAAGCTGCGACCCGAGAAGCGCGGCCCCCGCTTCGACAACTACGCGCTCGCGTTGCAGGCCGCCGTCGACGGACTCGGTGTTGCCATCGGCTTGCGTCCCTATGTCGAGGACGACATCGCGGCGGGCCGCCTCGTGGCACCCTTCCCGCTCACGGTGCCCAAAGGCAAGGCGTGGTATCTCATCGCCGCGCCTGCGCGCCGCGACGACCCGAGCTTCGCGGCGTTTCGCGACTGGCTGATCGGCGAGGCACGGCGATGAAGGTGCTGCGCATGCTGCCCTGGCTCGCGCTCGTCGTCGCCGTCGCGGTCGGCGTGTCCGGCTATGGCAACAAGCTCGGATGGTGGGATTACCGCGCGGCGTTCGGCATCCTGCGCGTGGCGACCTACGCCGGACTCGGCATCGCCGCGATCGCGCTCGTGCTGCTGCTCGTCCCGCGCACGCGCCGTGGATACCGCGGACCGCTCGGGCTGACGATGGCCCTCGCCCTTGCCGCGCTCGCGCTGCCGCTCTACTGGCTCCAGCTGGCGCGCACCGTGCCTCCCATCAACGACATCACGACCGACGTTGCCGACCCGCCCCAGTTCATCGCGATCCTGCCCGTTCGCGCAAGCGCTCCCGTGCCCGCCGCCTATCCGGGCAAGGAGACTGCCGATGCGCAGCGCGCGGCGTATCCCGACATCGTGCCCATCGACCTTGCGATCGCGCCGCCAGCGGCGTTCGCGCGCGCACTGGCCGTCGCGCGCGACATGGGATGGACCATCGTCGCGGCCGACGAGCAGGCGGGCCGCATCGAGGCGACGGCGACGACCGCGTGGTTCGGGTTCGCGGACGACGTCGTGATCCGCATTCGTCCGCAAGGCAGCGGAAGCCGCGTCGACGTCCGATCGCACTCGCGCGTCGGCAAGAGCGACCTCGGCGCCAACGCAAGGCGCATCCGCGACTTCAGCGCACGCTTGCGATCCTGACGTCGCGCCTGCGCATCGCAAGCGCTGCGCCCGCGATGATGGTGAAAGCGGCCCCCGCGTAGAAGGTGAAGGCGGGACCGAACGCGTCCCACAGCCATCCGGCGAGCGTGCTTGCAACGAGCAGCGCAACGCCGCACGCGAGATTGAACACGCCGAATGCGGTTCCTCGCCAGTCCTCCGGCGCGGTCGCCGCGACCAGCGCCGCGAGTAGCCCTTGCGTAAGTCCCATGTGCAATCCCCAGAGCGCGCTTCCGGCGAGCACGCCGGAGACACCGGGCGACATCGCGAGCAGGAGGTCGGCCACGACCAGCGCACCGAGCCCCGCGGCGAGCAGCGCAGCCCCGTGACCGCGGTCGAGCGCAACGCCCGATGGATACGCGCTGATCGCGTACACGAGCGCCATCACGACCATGACGAGCGGTGCGTGCCCGGTGCCGAGCGACGTGCCCTGCGCGCGCAGCAGCAGGAACGCCTCCGAGAATCGCGCGAGCGTGAGGATCGCGGCAATCGCCACGACGATCCAGAACGCGCGCGGCAGATGGCGCGCGTCGGAGAATCGCCAGCGCGGCTTGCCGGCGGTATTCGCCGAACGCACGGGTTCCTCCACGCCGAACACGATGAGCAGCACGCACAGCACGGCGGGGATCACCGCGATCCACAGCACGGCCTGGAAGTTGCCCGCGAAATAGGCCATGCCTGCGAGCGCGAGGATCGGTCCGATCACCGCACCCACGGTGTCGAGCGCCTGCCTCAATCCGAAGCTGCGGCCGCGCAACTCGGGCGGCGCGATGTCCGCGATCAGCGCGTCACGCGGCGCACCGCGTATGCCTTTGCCGATGCGATCGGCGAATCGCGCACCAACCACCCACCCAAGCGACGGCACCAGGGGAAACACGAACTTGGTGAGCGCCGCGATGCCGTAGCCCGCGAGCACCAGCGGCTTGCGCTTGCGCGACCAGTCGGAGAGCGCACCCGAGAAGACCTTGACGATCATTGCGAGGGATTCCGCGATGCCTTCGACCACACCGATCACGAGCGCGCTCGCGCCGAGCGCAGTCGCCATGTACAGCGGCAGGAGCGCGTGCACGAGCTCGGACGACATGTCCATGCACAGGCTGACCCCGCCCAGCACCCATATGCCGCGCGGGATCCGGACGGGATTCGTCAACGCAGGTCGAGCGCGTTGGTGAGGTCACCCGCGCCCGCGCGCACGCCCGGCAGCGGCGCGAGCCCGAACCGCAGCGTGATGAGCTTGAGGATCGACGTCGTGTCGTAGGACGTGTGATCGACGTAGCCCTTCTTCGCGAACGGCGACACGACGATGGCGGGAATGCGCGTGCCCGGTCCCCAGCGGTCGCCCTTGGGCGGCGCCACGTGGTCCCAGAAGCCGCCGTTCTCGTCGTACGTGACGATCACGACGGTCGATGCCCACAGCGGGCTCTTCCTGATGCGCTCGAGCAGGTCCGCGATGTGCGCATCGCCGGAGGTCACGTTCGCGTAGCCCGGATGCTCGTTGAGGATGCCGGTGGGCTTGTAGAAAGCCACCGCCGGCAGCGTGCCCGCGTCGATGGCCGCGATCATGTCGGCGTAGTCTCGCAGATGCTGCTCGCGGTCCCTGGTGCCGGGCGCGAACCGTGCGAAGTAGTTGAACGGCTGGTGATGCGTGACGAAGTACGGCGCACCGTTGGCGCCCGTGTTGATCTTGCTGCGCGGCAGCTCCGGCGACTGCATGCCGTCGGCGAGCCCGGTCTTCCACTCGCCCGCGTACCACGCCCACGAGACGCCCTTGGCCGAGAGCGTGTCGCCCACCGTCGTCTGCGTCTGCGGCGGCAGCGTGTGCTTCTCGGGGTCCGTCAGGCGCGGGTCGCCGCCCTTGGCCGGCGGCACGCGCGAGGGCTGGTACGGCGGCTGCGTCGTGTTGACCGAGTAACCGTCGGGCGTCACCTCGCCGCCGAAGAACTGCGGCGGTCCCTGCAGCACGGAAGGCGGCGAATTGGGGCGCGTCTTGAGCCAGCCGCGGTCGTCGAGCTGGGGCTTCAAGCTCGCAGGCGCCCTGGCGTCGACCGGCGTGCACGCGCAGATGAGCCAGAAGTGGTTGAGATACGACCCGCCGAAGGCGGCCATGAAGAAATTGTCGGCAAGGGTGTACTCGCGCGCCCACTTCCACAGCGGCAGCGACGAGCCGTCGTAGTAGCCCATCGCGAGCGCACCCGCATCGCTCGCGGCGACGTAGCGGTCGAGGCGGCCGCCGTTGATCTGCTCCTGGTTGCGCCAGAATTCGTGAACGAGGTCGCGCGTGGCCACCGACATCGGCAGGTTGATGGGCGGCGCGTCGATGCGGAAGGGCTTGTTCGGCAGGTCGCGCGGGAACGCGGGATCGGGCTCGTTCGTGCCCGTCTTCCACACGGGCGGCAGCGTCGCGAGCACCTTGCCATCGCGGTCCACTTGCAGGTACTGCTCGGGCGTCGCGTTGCCGATGCCGTTGGCACCGGGAAAGAGGCCGTAGAGGTTGTCGAAGCTCCGGTTCTCGGCGTAGATGACGACGATGTGCTCGATCCTGGAGAGGTCCTTCTTCGAGTCGGGCGCCGGCCCGGTCGCGCAGGCACCCAGCATCGCGACGCACGCGATGGCAACGATGCGTTGTTGCATGGTCATGCTCCCGGCAGCGTGATCTTCGTTCGAATCGTTCCTGCGCGCTCGTGATGCGCGGTGAGCGCTATGGTATCGCCCGCCTTTGCGTTGACGACCCACGTGAGCTTCATGCGGTCGTCGGTGACGTGGTAGTCCGGCCAGAACGACACGCCGGTGTGCTTGTACGCGCGGCCCTCGAGCTGCCCGTGCTCCGCACGCCGCTTGCCCTCGACGAGGCGCGCGCCCGCCGGCAGCTCGATCTCCGCGATGACACCGCGCACCACCTTGCGGTCGAGGGCGCGCTTGCTCACGTAGGTCGGCAGCCACCCCGCATTCTGGACGACGAGCGTGACGGTGAAGTTACCCCCGCCGTTGTCCGCAGCGCCCGCGTGCACGATCTCGAGCGCGGGCGAGACGAGCGCGTTCCAGAGCACCCACTTGGGAAACCGCGCGACTTCGGCTTCGAGCCTTTGCGGCGGCGGATTGGAGAACGCGTGGAAGCGGTTCCATCCGCCGATCTCGACCTTGCCGAGTTGCGGATGGTCGAAGGCCTTCCACGGAATGTGGGCGATGCCGCCAAGGTGCTCGTCGCTCCAGCGCAGGAGCTTCAGGTCGTCCTCGGGAGGATGGTCGCGGAACCAGTCGATGAACTTGTAGCTCGCCATGCCGGCCTCACGCATCGGCGACCAGATCTCGACTACCCAGGTGAAGATGCCCAGGTGCTCGTAGGCCCAGTCGAAGGTGCCGCCGATCACCGACTTCGGGTGATAGCGGAACTCGTGATAGACGGAGATGTTGGGATACCCGGTGAGCTCGGTGCCCTTCTTGCCCGCCGCCTGGTAGACCCACAGGTCCTCGGCGTGCATCTCCTCGTCGGGCTGGTGCTCGAACGGACGCAGCAGCACGCCGCTCCAGGTGTGGAAGGTGATGGCGCCCGTGAGATTCCTGCAATGCGCGACGAAGTCCACGACCGCGCGCACTTCCGGTTCGGACGTGGGATACGGTCCTGCGCCCATCTGCTCGAACTCCTGCCGCCACGACGCCGGAAAGTTGCGATTGAGGTCGAGGCCCTGCACCGGACGCTTGATGCGCAGCGTGAACCCGTCGTAGTTCTCGACCGACCCTTCCGGCACGATGCGGTAGTACTGTCCGCCGATCTCGGTGGGATCGCGGCGGATCATGAGGCGCGGCTCCTCGGGATGGCACTTCCACAATCCGTTGGGATCGGCGATGCGCATCTGCAGGATGCGTCCGTCGCCGTCGATATCCTCGACCGTGAGCCCTTCGATCTCCTCCTCCCCGTGAGGATAGGGACGCGTGCTGGAGCGGATCCACTTGGGATGATCCGCGAGCGCCCATTCGGCGCCGTCGGGATTGATGCGCGGGCAGATGTAGAACGCGCGCGTATCGAGCGCACGCGTCATCTCCGGGTCGCGCCCATGGTCGCGGGCCATGAGATGGAGCAGGTAGAGATTGGCGGTCGACGCCGCAACCTCGGTCGCGTGGATGTTGCCGTCGACCCAGAACCCGGGCTTCTCCTCGGCCGGTCCGGTGGCCGCGTTGGTGGCGGTGACGACCCAGATGTCGCGGCCCTCGTAGCTCTTGCCGATCGAGCGGACCGAGAAGAGATCGGGACGCTCGCGCGCGAAGGCGTGCAGGAGATCGGAGAGTTCGGCGTACCGGTAGAAGCGGTCGAAAGCAAGGGTTGGCATGGGGTCGCGAGGCTTGGGGTGTAGCGGCATCTTAACCATTTCGGTGCGGCGCCGACGATGAGCGGGTTATCCCCTGATACCGTTTTTTTATACGGTATACTCGCCGCATGCTCCCGCAGTATGCCGAGCTTCACTGCCTCACCAACTTCTCGTTCCTGCGCGGGGCCTCGCATCCCGAGGAACTGGTCGAGCGCGCGCATGCACTCGGTTATGCGGCGCTCGCGGTCACCGACGAGTGCTCGGTTGCGGGCGCGGTGCGCATGCACCTTGCCGCGAAGGACACCGGTCTTCCGCTCCTGATCGGCAGCGAGTTCACCCTCGCCGACGGAATGAAACTGGTGCTGTACGCCGCCGATCGCGAAACCTACGGCGATCTCACGCAGCTCGTCACGCGCGGACGGCGCAACGCGGCCAAGGGCACGTATGTCCTCACGCGCGAGGACGTGGCGGAGCTGGCGCCGCGCTGCCCCGCGCTGTGGGTCCCCCAAGCAGGGCCGGGTTCAAATTGCTTCAGCGGCGATCGCCGGGGCACTGCCATTGCAGACAGTTCGAACCTGCCTCCAATTCAAGAGGCGCGCTGGATCGCCGACGTCTTCCCCGGCCGCGCGTGGATCGCCGCTGAGCTCTTCGCGCGCAGCGGCGACCGCGCGCGGCTCGACGCCCTGCGCTCGCTCTCGCAACACACCGGCCTTCCGCTCGTGGCCGCGGGCGACGTGCACATGCACGTACGCGCACGGCGCGCACTGCAGGACACGCTCACGGCCATCCGCCTGCGCACGCCGCTCGCCGAATGCGGATACGCCCTCTTCCCCAACGGCGAGCGTCACCTGCGCTCGCGTGCGGTGCTGGCCAAGCTCTATCCGCACGCGCTCCTCGAAGCCTCGCTCGACCTGGTTGCACGCTGCAACTTCTCGCTCGACGAATTGCGCTACGAGTATCCGCAGGAGCTCGTGCCGGAAGGCGCCACACCCGCCTCGCACCTGCGCCAGCTCGTCGAGGCGGGCCTCGTGCGCCGCTACGGCGCGGACCGGGTGCCAGCCGAAGTGCGCGAGATCGTCGAGCACGAGCTAAGTCTCATCGCCGAGCTGCGCTACGAGCCCTACTTCCTCACTGTGGAGGACATCGTCGCATTCGCGCGCGGCCGGCAGATCCTCTGCCAGGGACGCGGATCGGCCGCCAACTCCGCGGTGTGCTACGCGCTCGGCATCACCGAGGTCGATCCTTCGCGCATGAGCATGCTGTTCGAGCGCTTCATCAGCAAGGAGCGCAACGAGCCGCCCGACATCGACGTCGACTTCGAGCATCAGCGGCGCGAGGAAGTGATGCAGTACGTCTACAACAAGTACGGGCGCGATCGCGCCGCACTTGCCGCCACGCTCATCACGTACCGTCCCAAGAGCGCCACGCGCGACGTCGGCAAGGCGCTCGGGCTCGATCTGGCGCAGGTCGACCGTCTCACCGGCGTGTTCGCGTGGTGGGACGGACGCAGGATCGATCCCGCGCGCATCCGCGAAGCCGGCTTCGATCCCGACAATCCGCTCATCATGCGGCTAGTAACGCTCACCGGCGATCTGATGGGATTCCCGCGCCACCTGTCGCAGCACGTCGGCGGCTTCGTCATCGCTCGAGGCTTGCTCGAGCGCATGGTCCCGGTCGAGAACGCGTCGATGAAGGATCGCACCGTCATCCAGTGGGACAAGGACGACCTCGACGCGCTGGGCCTGCTCAAGGTCGACTGCCTGGCACTCGGCATGCTCTCCGCAATCCGCCGCGCGCTCGACATGATCTCCCGCTTTCGCGGCACGACGATGCGCATGCAGGACGTGCCCGCCGAGGACCCCGAGGTCTACGCGATGTGCCAGCGCGCGGACACCGTGGGCGTGTTCCAGATCGAGTCGCGCGCGCAGCAGTCGATGCTGCCGCGCTTGAAGCCCGCGTGCTTCTACGATCTCGTGATCGAGGTGGCCATCGTGCGGCCCGGCCCCATCCAGGGCGGCATGGTGCATCCCTACCTGCGGCGAAGGCAGGGCCTCGAGCCCGTCACGTATCCCAGCGCGGCGGTGAAGAGCGTGCTCGATCGCACGCTCGGCGTGCCCATCTTCCAGGAGCAGGTGATGCAGCTCGCCATCGTCGCGGCGGGCTTCACGCCGGGCGAAGCCGACCAGCTGCGCCGCTCGATGGCCGCGTGGCGGCGCAAGGGAGGCCTCGAGAAGTTCGAGCAGCGCTTGATCGACGGCATGGCACAGCGCGGATTGTCCGAAGCGTTCGCGCGCCAGATCTACCAGCAGATCCTGGGATTCGGCGAATACGGCTTCCCGGAGTCTCACAGCGCCTCGTTCTCGCTCCTCGTGTACGTGTCGGCGTGGCTCAAGCGCTACGAGCCCGCCGCGTTCTGCGGCGCCCTCCTCAACTCGCTGCCGATGGGCTTCTACGCGCCAGCGCAGCTCGTGGCCGACGCGCGCCGGCACGGTGTGGAAGTGCGCAGCGCTGACGTGACCGTGAGCGACTGGGACTGCACTCTCGAAGGAGACGCCCCCGTTCCCGCACTGCGCCTCGGCCTGCGCATGATCGCGGGACTCAAGGAGGAAAGCGTCGCGCGCATCGTCGCCGCACGTGCCTCGCGTCCATTCGCGCACGTCGCCGATCTTGCCCATCGCGCGAAACTCGATCGCGGCGACCTCACCGCACTGGCCGCCGCGGGTGCGCTCGCCTCGCTCGCGGGCCATCGGCACGATGCGGTGTGGGACGTGGCCGGGGTCGAGAAGCTGCCGCCGATTCTGGCCGGCGCGACTTTCGACGACGACGACCCCCAATTGCCGGCCCCCACCGAAGGCCAGGACATCGTCGCCGACTACCATGCCCTCGGGCTCACGCTCGGGCGTCATCCGCTCGCGCTGATCCGGGCCCAACTCGAGAAGAAGCGTCTCGTCACCGCCGCCGACGTCGCGCGCACGCCGCACGGCCGCATCGCGCGCACGGCAGGCATCGTGATCGGCCGCCAGCGTCCGGACACCGCGAGCGGCGTGATCTTCGTCACCCTCGAGGACGAGACCGGCTGCACCAACGTGATCGTCTGGCGCGACCTGTCCGATCGCCAGCGGCGGGAACTACTCGGGGCGCGTCTCATGGCCGTCTACGGCACCGTCGAGCGCGAGGGCGAAGTCGTCCATCTCCTCGCGGGACGGCTGGTCGACCTCACTCCGATGCTCGGTGCGCTCGCACCCCGATCGCGGGATTTCCACTGAAGGGGGCAACGGGCTCTCTGCCCATCCGGCGCCCCTGAGGGCGGTCGTGATAGAGTGATCGGTCCATCCGGACCCACTCGGAGCTTCCACCGTGCCAGGCCTCCTTCCCAACGTCGATCCGAACGGCCTTCTCGAGTACTCGGTCGTCTTCACCGACCGCGCGCTCAACCACATGTCGCAGAGCTTCCAGGGCGTGATGCGCGACATCAGCGCCACGCTGAAGCACGTCTACCGCGCGCATTCGGTGGCGGTGGTGCCGGGCGGCGGCACGTTCGGCATGGAAGCGGTCGCGCGCCAGTTCGGCAGCGGACGCAAGTGCCTCGTGATCCGCAACGGCTGGTTCAGCTTCCGCTGGTCGCAGATCTTCGAGATGGGGAACATTCCCTCCGAGAGCATCGTGCTCAAGGCGCGTCCGGTTCGCGCAGGCAGCAAGGCTCCCTACGCGCCGCCGCCCATCGCGGAAGTGACCGCCGCCATCCGCGCGCTGCGTCCGGCCGCCGTGTTCGCGCCGCACGTCGAGACTGCGGCGGGCATGATCCTGCCGGACGATTACCTCAAGGCCGTTTCCGACGCCGTGCACGAAGTCGACGGATTGTTCGTCCTTGACTCCATCGCCTCGGGCGCGATGTGGGTGGATATGGAAGCCACCGGCGTGGACGTGCTCATCAGCGCGCCGCAGAAGGGCTGGAGCAGCACGCCCTGCGCCGCGCTCGTGATGATGTCGCAACGCGCGCGCGCCTGCATCGACGGCACCACCAGCACGAGCTTCGCGATCGACCTCAAGAAGTGGCTGTCGATCATGGAGGCCTACGAGAAGGGCGGCCACGCCTACCACGGCACCATGCCGACGGACGGACTCACCAGGCTGCGCGACGCGATGATCGACACCGAGCGCTTCGGATTCGAGCGCGCGCGCGCCGCGCAGATGGAGCTCGGCAGCAAGGTGCGCGCGCTGTTCGCAAGCCGCGGCATCCCGAGCGTTGCCGCGCCCGGCTTCGAGGCACCCGGCGTGGTCGTGAGCTACACCGACGACCCCGGCATCCACAGCGGCGCCAAGTTCATTGCGCAAGGGTTGCAGACTGCCGCAGGTGTGCCGCTGCAATGCGACGAGCCGGCGGACTTCAAGACGTTCCGCGTGGGTCTCTTCGGTCTCGACAAGCTGGGCAACGTCGCCCGGACCGTTGGCAGTCTCGAGCGCGCGTTGAGCACGATCGAGGCGCAGTCGATGGCGCCCGCCAAGTAGCGCGGACCTGTAGCGCTACACGAGGTCGCGCAGCACCACCGTCACGTCCCTGCCCGCCTGCGTCTTGAAGTTCACGCGGGCGCCGGGCTGCGCGCGCATGAGCTCGCGCACCGCGGGCAGCAGGAGCTGCGCCGACGGATAGCCATTCACTTCGACGATGACGTCGCCCGCCTTGAGGCCCGCGTTGGCCGCGGGGCCGCCCGCGACGACGTCGATCACGGCGAAGCCCTGGTCGGTGCGCTCGAGCCAGATGCCGCCGCGATCGGCGATGTCGGGCGCACCGAAATTGAGATAACGCTCGAAGTAGAGCGCGTCGTTCGGCAGGTCGTACGTCACCGCGAACTGCCGCATGAGCGCGAAGCCGACGTTGCCCGCGAGGTCGGTCTTGGCGGAATCACCCTCGACCTTGGGCAGCGCGACGATCGGATTCGGAATGTCCACGGTCCCGAGCTTGAGCGACTTCGCGCGCGCGAGCGACGCGCGCACCGGGCCTGCCATGCCCACGCCGGTGATCGCGACGTTCTTCGGCGCGAGCTTCTTCGCGAGGTCGTTCTTCGCCGCGAAGCCCGGCGTGAGGGTGAGCGAACCGCGGCTTCCCGTGTCGATCTCGAACATGCCCTCGATCCCGTCGAGGCTGCCCTTGACCTGCGGCAGGCGACCGCGCTGCGCGACCGGAACCTTGACGCCGCTGCCGCCCTTCCACTGCGCCGGGTCGTAGAAGACGACGCGCGAGCGCGCATAGTCGAGGCGCACCGGCATGCGCACGAACCACTCGAGCCCGAGCACGCCGGCCACGTCGTTCAACCCTTCCACGCGCCGCAGGAAGGGATCGATGTCGGCCACGACGTAGCGCTGGTTGCCGAGCTCCACGCCGTTGATCGTCGTGCTCGCCACCGTCACGGTCTTCTGCATCGGGCGGTCGCCGAGCAGGGCGGCGGCGGTCTGCACCGTGAGCACGTTGGCGCCGCCGGCGTCGAGCAGCATGCGGAACGGTCCGCGTCCGTCGAACATCACCTGCACGAAGAGATGTCCGCTCAGCGCCTCGAACGGGATCTCGACGGACGCCCGCCCCGGCGGGAACACGAGCTCCGCCTTCGCCACGGGCGCACCGAACGCAACGTTGGCAAGCGAGTCGTTGAACGCGAGCGTCTTCACGTTGACGAGCTCGTCGAACTTGGGATCGCCGCGCGAAGTCTCCACGTGGAACGGAATCTTCACGCCCTGCACGTCGCGGCGGTCGGAGTAAACCTCGGTGCGCGTCACGTTGGCCTCGCGCTCGACGAGGCGCCCGATGAGCCTGGTCTCGGCATCGATCCAGAAATCGAACGGGCGCCCGCCCTCGGGCGCGATGGTCACGACGTCGTACTTGCGGCCGTCGGCCTCCGCCCGCTCCTTGTACTCGATGCGCGCCTTGGCGCGGTCGGGATACCAGAAGGCGAGACGATCGCGATAGGCCGCATTGACCGCGAGCTCGAGCGCGCCGGGATTGGTCTCGATCTTGGGCTCACCGCCCTCTTCCTGCGTCCACACCTGCTTGCCGTCGAAACCTGCCGCGCCCGTGAGGGGACCGACCTTGTAGCGCAGGACAGAGCGTCCCGTCTCGATGTCGCTCCAGCGCTCGACGATGCCGATGATGTTGCCGGTCGCGAGCGTCACCTCGCTGCGCTGCGTCTTCATGCCGTCCCATGCGGCGCCTCCGCTAGCGCTCTTGGCTGCCATGAGCACCGCGACGGGATCGGGCTTGGGCTCGACTCTCGCGGCAGGCGCGGGCTTGGTCTGGGCCTGCGCGGCGCATGTGAACGCGAACGCGGCAAGGAGAAGTGTGGCGAGTGAGCGGGTGGACACGACGGGCAACCAGGGGAATCGAACACGCGATTATCGCAGATCGACCGCAGGCGCCTCACGGCACCGGGTTGCTACACTCCGGGAAACGTTGAAAGGTCGACGTTCCCTTGGCATCGGCTCCACCCGAATCGCCGTCTCGCGCGCGCAGCTTTCGTCCTCCCTGGCTCACGGGCTATGGCGTAGCGGACGCCCGTGGTGACGCCCTCGCGGGTAGCACGCTGGCCGCCTACGCAGTGCCGAGCGCAATCGCCTACGCGCAGCTTGCCGGCATGCCCGTGCAGACGGGCATCTATTGCTACCTGTATGGCGGCCTCGTGTACGCGCTCCTCGGCAGCTCGCGGCAGCTCGCAGTCGGCCCCACGTCTTCGATCGCGTTGACCCTCGCGGTCACCCTGGGCGGACTCGCCGCCGGCGACGCCACGCGCTACGTCGAGCTCGCCACCGCCACCGCCTTCTTCACGGCGCTCTGCGCGCTGTTCGCGGCGGCGATGCGATGGGGCGGCATCGTGCACTTCATCTCGGAGACGGTGCTCACCGGCTTCAAGATCGGCGCGGGATTCGTGATCGCGGTCAGCCAGGTTCCGTTGCTCCTCGGCATCGAGAGCGGACATACCGACATGTGGCGCACGATCGCCAACGTCGCGCTGCGCACTGCGGACGCGCACCTGCCGTCGCTCGCGGTGGGTCTCGCAGCTCTCGTGGCGTTGCAGGTGGGCCACGCGCTGCGGCCGCGCTGGCCCACTCCCCTGATCGTCGTCGCCGTCTCGCTCGCGTCGATGGAGATTCCCGCATTCCAGTCGCTCGGTATCGCGACGGTCGGCACGTTTTCCGCGGGCATTCCGTGGCCCGCGCTGCCCAGCCTGCACTGGCACGAGATCGACACGCTGATGCCGCTCTCGCTCGCGTGCTTCCTCCTCGCTTACAACGAGGGCATCGCGGCCGCGCGGCTCCTCGCGCTGCGTCACGGCTACACGATCGACCCCAACCGCGAGCTCGCGGCCCTCGGCGCCGCCAATCTCGCGATTGCCGTGGGCCGCGGCTTCCCTTCGGCCGGAGGACTTTCGCAATCGCTGGTCAACGACGAGGCTGGCGCGCGCACCCCGCTGTCGCTCGTCGTGTGCTCCGGCTGGATGGCGATCGTGCTTCTCTTCTTCACGGGGCTCTTCGACCGCCTGCCGCAGCCGCTCCTCGCCGCGCTGGTGCTCGCGTCGGTGCAGAGCATGTTCAACGTCGACGAGCTGCGCCAGCTCTTCCGCGTGAGCAAGGGCGAGTTCCTGATCGCGCTCGTGACCATCGCCGCGGTGCTCGGCGTGGGGATCCTGAAGGGCGTGATGGTCGCGTGCATCTTCTCGCTCGCGATGCTGATCCGCCGCCTTGCGCTGCCCGAGTGCGTGGTGCTTGGCCGCATCCCCGGCACCGATCACTTCGCGTCGGTGGTGCGCCATCCCGGGGTCGAGGTGAAGCCCGGCGTGATCGTGTTCCGTCCCAACGCAGCGCTCCTGTACTTCAACGTCGACAACGTCCGCGAGCACATGGTGGCGCTGCTCGAGCGCGCGAACCCGCGGCCCGGCCGCATCGTGATCGACCTCGCGTTCACCACGGACGTCGACCTGTCCACCGTGCGCATGCTGCTCGACTTCGCCCAGCGCGCGGCGGAGCGCGGCACCTCGGTGCACCTCGCCGATGCGCACTACCGCGTGCGCAGCATGCTCGCGCGCGAGCGCGCCTCGCACCTGCTCGGCGATCTCACGCGTTCCTATTCCATCGCGGAGCTCGTCGGTTGAGGATCGCGGCCGCCCTGCTCTTCGTGGCGGTGCTCGCCGCCTTCTTCGCGCTTGGGGGGCATCGCTACCTGTCGCTCGACGCAATCAAGGAGAACCGCGACACGCTCCTCGCCTTCACCGACGCGCACTTCGTGCAGGCCGTGGCAATTGCGTTCGCGGTGTTCGCCGCGACCACCGCGTTCACCCTGCCGAGCGGCATCGTCCTGTGCCTCGCGTTCGGCTTTCTATTCGGGCGATGGATCGGCACGGCGATCGTGGTCCTCGCGGGGACGGCCGGCGCGGTCCTGCTGTTCCTCGCCGCGCGCTACGTGATCGCGGACAGCGTGCGCAAGCGCCTGGGCAAGATCGGCGAGAGGATCAATGCCGGATTCACCAACGACGCGTTCAGCTACATGCTGTTCCTGCGTCTCGTGCCCGCGTTTCCATACGCGCTGGTGAGCCTCGCACCGGCGCTCACCACGATCCCGCTGCGCACGTTCGCGCTCGCGACGTTCATCGGAACGATCCCGGGCGCATTCGTGTTCGTGAACCTGGGCGAGACGCTGGGACGCATCGACTCGCTGCGGGGACTGGTCTCGTGGGAGACGTTCGGCGCGTTCACCCTGCTCGGGCTCTTTGCGCTCGTTCCCGTGATCTACCGCCGCGCCACGTCCCGGCGTGCCGGACGGCCGTGACGTCACGCCATCATGGAATGGTCATGCCCACCGTGAACATCATGGCATTGGCCCCGAGCAGGATGGCCTCGGTGCAGTACCGCACCCAGCAGTACCCGATCGACGGAACGATCGCCGGCGCGAAGCCGGAGGAATTGTAGGGAATCTTGTCCTGGTACTCGCCCGAGTATCCGTGCAGGACTCCGGCGGTGAGCTTGATGTAGAACGGCTGGTGCTCGGGAATGGGCCGCCACCTGAGCCCGCCGTAGAGGTACTGCGAGAACTGGCCGAACGAGTTGGTGAACAGTCCGAGGCCGATGAGCCACTGCCCCTCGAGCCACCGCTCGTCGAAGTAGTACGACGAGTCGAGCGCGATCGACTGCTTGTGATCGTCGTCCGGGTGGAAGTGCCACGTGTACAGCGCGGTCTGGAAGTACCAGCGATCCGTGCGCCACGGTTCGGGCGCGTTCCACTGCGCCTTGGTGGCCCACAACTCACCCAGCGATCCGAAAGGGTCCTGCGCGGTCTGGGAGTGGGCGAGCGTCGAGCAGGCAAGCACGACAGCCGCGATGAACGAGCGCAGCAACATGGAAGCGACGGGTCCTGGTTGAAAACGATCGGGCGGGCGGGCGTAACCTTATCACACCCGCCGGCGGGGCCGGACCCCTCGCCGGATTCGTCTAGCCCATCGAGCAGGCGGCTGATGCGGCGAGCTTCTCCTTGGCGGCCGCGATGCGCGCGGCGTCGGGCAGCTCGACTCCGTTCTTCACCGCCGTGATCTCGGCGAGGATCGATATGGCGATCTCCGGCGGCGTGCGGCTGCCGATGAAAAGGCCGATCGGGCCGTGCAGGCGCGCGATCTCGTCGTCCGTCACGTCGAATTCCTTGAGGCGCACGCGCCGCTTCGCGTTGTTGGCGCGCGAGCCCAGCGCACCCACGTAGAACGCGGGCGACTTGAGCGCCTCCATGAGCGCAAGGTCGTCGAGCTTGGGATCGTGCGTGAGCGCCACCACCGCGCAGCGCTCGTCGAGGTTCATCGCCTTGACGGTGTCGTCGGGCATGGTGCGCACGAGGGTCACGCCGGGGATGTCCCACGTCTCCGTGTACTCCTCGCGCGGGTCGCAGATGGTGACCTGGTAGTCGAGGCCCACCGCGATCTGCGCGAGGTACTTCGAAAGTTGCGACGCGCCGATCACCAGCATGCGATAGCGCGGACCGTGGATGGTGGTGAGCGTCGCGCCGTCGAACGTGAGGCCGTCCATGGCCTTGGCCGGATGCAGCGACGCTTCGCCCGTCAGGAGGTCGAGCCTGCGCGCGACGAGATGGCCCGCCTCGATCTCGCGCAGCAGCGCGCGCATGCCGGACGCCTTGTTGAGCGGCTCCACGACCAGCTGGATGGTGCCGCCGCAGGGCAGGCCGAAGCGCCGGGCCTCGTCGGCAGACACGCCATACGTCACTGCCTCGGCTGACGTCTGGTGCATGCCGAGGCGCCGCGTGCGGTCGATGAGGTCGTCCTCGATGCAGCCGCCCGAGACCGAGCCTACGACGAGGCCGTCCTCGCGCACCGCGAGCATGGCGCCCTCGGGCCGGGGCGAGCTGCCCCAGGTCTTGACCACCGTGACCAGCAGCACGCGCCGGCCCGCATCCAGCCACTCGGCGCTGCGCTTCAGGACTTCGAGATCGACGCTGTCCATGGAAGTTGTCCCGCACAAACAGGAACGAAGATTCTACGCCCTGGCTTGACCCTCGTTAAGCGTTGTCGTTTACTCTTGAGCTCTCATCGAAACGCCGACCCTCGTGACGTTCATCCTCCGCTACGCCGTCCTTCTCGCCTTCGTTGGCATCTTCGTGGTGCTTGCGACCGTCGCCATCGACAAGCCCGGCTTCTACTACGACGAGGTGATCTTCGTGCCCCCGGCGCTGCGCGTGCTGGGGCAATGCGACGTCGATGCCGCAGTCACGATGCAGGTGGGCGAGTGCTTTCCCCTCATGCAGACGCTGGGCTACGTGGGCGCGGTCAAGGCGTGGCTGCACGCCCCGATCTTCGCGACGTTCGGCATCAACGTCTGGACCGTGCGGCTGCCCTCGATCCTCATCGCCGCCGCGACCATCCTCGTGCTCGGCATGTTCGTGCGGCGCGAGCTCGGCACTGCCTGGGCGGCGCTGCTCCTGGCACTGCTCGCCACCGACCCCGTGATCCTCAATCACGCGCGGCTCGACTGGGGACCGCAGGTGATCGCCACGTTCTTGCGCGTGGTGTCGCTCATCGCCTTGTGGCGCTGGCTGCAGACCGGCACCAAGCGGTGGCTGCTCGTGATGTGCTGCGCATTCCTGCTGGGCTTCCTCGACAAGCTCAACTTCCTCTGGGTGATCGCGGCATGGACCGCGGCGGGCGCGATCGTGGGCGGACGTCTTGCGATCCTGCGATTGCGCGACGGCCGGCCGTGGCAACCCATCATCGGCGGCGTGACGGCCGCGTTGCTGGTATGGGGCACGGTCACGCTCGTGAGGCGCGCCGCGCAGCTCGACATCCTGGGCGACGCGGGGACCCTCTCCTTCACCGAGCAGATCGTGAAGGTGTGGAACCTATATGCCGCCACGTTCAGCGGCATGTCGGTGATCCAGTGGGTGTTCGGCGCGGACATGCCGTCGACCAGCGCCTTCAACATCCTGCTCATCGTGCAGCTCGTCGCGGCCGTCGCGCTGCTTGCGATCTGGCGGCCGTGGTCGCCCGCGCGGCGCTTCCTCGCGTTCCTCACCGCGGCAACCGCGTTCCTGGTGCTCGCCATCGCCGCCACGCGCCAGGTGGGCGGAACGCATCACCTCGTGATGATCTGGCCCATGCCGGCGCTGCATCTCGTGACGCTGCTCGCCATCACCACGCAGCACCTGGGCGACAAGGCGCGCGGCCAGGGCATGGGGCTGCGCGCCACGCTCGCGACCTGCGGCGCGGTGGTGTGGGGCGCGCTGCTCGCGTGGAACATCGCGATGGTCATCCGCTACATCGACGTCTGGGAGAACGATCGCGACTACCGGCCGCTCTTCGATCCTGCGATCGCCAAGCTCGACCGCCGCCTCGACGAGCTCGGCGCCGAGCGCGTGATCTCCGTCGACTGGGGGCTGCACCAGCCGCTGGTGGCGCTCGCCACACCCAAGCAGGCAAACCGCTACCGCGAGTGGTCGTGGCGGCTCATCGACGCGAAGGACCTGTCACGCGACGACCTGCGCAAGGCAGTGGACCGGGACGTCAAGGGACGCAAGGTGGCGTTCGTGCTGCATGGACCGGAATTCTCGGTGTTCGACGGCGCGCGCAAGCGCCTCGACGCGCTGCTCGCCTACGACAAGCCGTGCGACGTGAAGGAAGAGCGCTTCGCCAATGCCGCCGGCAAGCCGATCTACACGATCGTCATCGCCGACTACAAGAGCTGCAAGAGCTAGCGGAAGCCCTTCACCGCGAGGTACGCGACGATCGCCGCGATGATCGCGAGCGACACCCAGCGGATCCACGGCGCGCTGCCGGGGGCGCGGCCCGATGCGACCTGGACGACCTCGCCGGTCTCCTCGATCACCGCAGGTGCGGGCGGCGCGAGGCGTTCGCAGAAGCGGCCGAAGAATTCTTCCGAGATCTTGGTGGCCGCGGCATCGACGAGCCGCGATCCGATCTGCGCCATCTTGCCGCCGACCTGCGCCTTGACGTCGTAGTGCAGGTTGGTGGCGTTGTTCTCGGCCGGCGTGAGCGTGACCTTGGCCTGCCCGTTGGCAAAGCCCGCCGCACCCCCCTGCCCCTCGAAGCGCAACGTGTAGCCGTTGGGAGGATCGCTCTCGACGATCTTCATGTTGCCGGTGAAGCGCGCCGACACGGGGCCGATCTTGGCGGCCACGATCGCCTTCCACGAAGACTCGTCGATCTTCTCGAGCGACTCGCATCCGGGGATGCTCGCCTTGAGGGCCTCGGGATCGTTCAACGCGGCCCACACGATGGGCGGCGGCGCCGGGATCGGCCGGCTGTTGGTCATTTCCAGGGTGGTGGGCGGTGCTGGTTACGGGGTCGCCGCGTACG
>CAZIZD010000024.1:0-20132 GCA_964543615.1 uncultured Alcaligenaceae bacterium
CGTCGGGAATGGACTCGAGGTTGGCGGGCGGCGACGCGCCGGGGCCGTCGTCTTTGTAATATTTACCGGAGATGGGCCCGGAAGGCGCGGGCGAAGAAGGTGCCGTCGACCCGGGGGTCGTGGGCTTGGGCGGCGACGTGCCGCATGCGGCGAGGAGCGCGATCGTTGCAACCAGGATCGCGCGACGGCAATGTGGTGCGGGCATCCTGGAGCGAAAATGTAGCATGGCTACCTACCTCTTCGCGTGGAATCCCGCCCTCTGGTCGTGGCCCGAGCTGCCCGATGACATCCGCAAGCTCGCGCGTCGCGGGCACGTCGACATCGAATGGAGCGGCGGACGCACGCGCACGATCGAGGTCGGCAGCCGCGCGTTCCTGGTGCGCGTGGGGGTCGAGCCCAAGGGCATCTTCGGGGCGGGCTATACGCTGACCGCACCCGAGAAGCGCGCGCACTGGCGTCCCGAGAAGGCAGCCGTGGGCGCGACCACGCAGTACCTCACGCTGCGCATCGACACGCTGCTCGCACTCCCCGCCGTGACCTACGACGATCTTGGAAAGCCCCCGTTCGCGCGCTTCCGCTGGGGCGTGCGGCAGTCGGGCACGAGCGTGCCCACGGCGCTCGCGGACGAGCTGGAGGACTTGTGGGAGGCGCGCCTGCGCGCCGGGACGCGGGTGAAGAAGGCGAAGCGCTAGCGCTTCTTCGCGACCTTGTCGTGGAACTCGGGGATCAGCATCACGGCCGCCGAGCCGTACCACTTGTGGAACTCGGGCACCATCTCGCCCTTCACGACGACGGGATCGGTGTTCACGAGCTTCTTCGCCTCTTCGATGTCCGGCGTGGCAAAGATGTAGAGCCCGCGCCAGCCATCCACTCCGTCGAGCGGTCCCGCGACCGCGAGCTTGCCCTCCGCGGTGAGGCGGTTGATGTTGGCGAAGTGGCCCTTGAACATTTCGTTGCGCTCGGGTCCGTCCGGGACACGCTTGCCGGTCTTGAGGATGACGAGCACGTAGCCGCGCATGCCGTTGTCGTCGGCGCCCGTCGACTGCGCGAGCTTGGGGTCGTACTTGGGATTGACCGCGTCGGGGGCGTTCAGGGGCTGCGCGCTTGCGGCGCAGGCGAGCAGCGCGAATGCGATACTTGCGCAGTAACGGATGATTCGCATGAGTCCTCCTTCTTTCGACGCCCCGTAAGGTAACGCAAATGTCCACCAACTCGATATCCCTCCACCGCGTGCTGCGCGCGCCGCCCGAGCGCGTGTACCGCGCGTTCATCGACGCCCAGGCGCTCGCCAAGTGGCTTCCGCCCCATGGCTTCACCTGCACGGTGCACGCGCTCGAAGCAAAGGTCGGCGGCACGTACCGCATGTCGTTCACCAATTTCACGACCGGCAACGGGCATTCGTTCGGCGGCACGTTCCTGGAGCTCGTCCCCGGCGAGCGCATCGTGCACACCGACCGCTTCGAAGACCCCAACCTGCCGGGCGAGATGGTCACGACCATCACGCTGACCAAGGTGCTGTGCGGGACCGACCTCCGGATCACGCAGGAAGGGATTCCCCCCATGATTCCGCCCGAGATGTGCATGCTGGGGTGGCAGGAGTCGCTCGCGCTGCTCGCGCACGTCGTCGAGCCGGAGATTCCGGGTTGAATCTCGACATCCGCATCGACGACCTGCGCGGCCCCGAGATCGCCGCGCTCCTCGAGGAGCATCTCGCGCAAATGCGCGAGCAGTCGCCGCCGGAGAGCGTGCACGCGCTCGACCTCGACGCATTGCGCCAACCGGACATCACCTTCTGGACGGGCTGGATCGGCGGCGCGCTTGCCGGCTGCGGCGCGCTGAAGGAGCTCGACCCTTCGCACGGCGAGATCAAGTCCATGCGCACCGCGCAGGCGTTCCGCCGGCAGGGCGTGGGCCGGGCGATCCTCACGCACATCATTCGTGAGGGCGAGCGACGCAAGTACCACCGCCTGAGCCTCGAGACGGGCTCGATGGACGCGTTCTTTCCCGCGCGCGAGCTCTACGAGAGCTTCGGCTTCTCGTACTGCCCGCCGTTCGGGGACTACGTGCTCGATCCCAACAGCGTGTTCCTGACGCGCGTGCTCTGAAAGTCACCGATGGCCAAGGTCCGCGTCCACTGCTTCGGCGTCTCGCTCGACGGCTTCAGCGCCGGTCCGCGGCAAAGCTTGCATCATCCGCTGGGTGAGCGCGGCTTCGAGCTCATGGACTGGTTCATGCCCACGCGGACGTGGCAGGCGATGCAGGGACAGGCGGGCGGAGAGACTGGCATCGACGATGCATTCGCCGCGAAGGGCTTCGACAACATCGGCGCGTGGATCCTCGGCCGCAACATGTTCGGCCCGGTGCGAGGGCCCTGGCCCGACGACACGTGGAAGGGCTGGTGGGGCGACGAGCCGCCGTACCACGTGCCGGTGTTCGTGCTCACGCATCACGCGCGCGCGCCGCTCGCGATGAAGGGCGGCACCGAGTTCAGGTTCGTCACCGACGGCATCGAGTCCGCGCTTGCGCAGGCGGTGGCCGCCGCGGGCGGCCGCGACGTGCGCGTGGGCGGCGGCACGGCCACCGTGCGGGCGTACCTGCGGGCCGGGCTCGTGGACGAGATGCATCTTGCGTTGCGGCCGCAGGTGCTGCTCGGCGAGGGCGAGAACCTCTTCGCCGGCCTCGACCTCACTGCGCTCGGCTATGCCGTTGCCGAGACCGTGCAGGGCGAACGCGCGACGCACGTCGTCGTCCGCAGGCGCTGACCGTCGCACCCCCGCTCCACCCGTCGCGCGGCGCTGGCGCGCCGCCCCCGCTTTCGTATGCTGCGCACGTCTTTCTTCATGGGAGGCGGCGATGTTGTTCCTGACCCTGTGCGTGGCGTGGCTCATCCTGCTGTTCGTGTCCTGGCCGCTCGCGCTGCTCGCGCTCGTGCTGGCCCCGGTCATCGCGATCGTCCTCCTGGTCGCGGTTCCGCTCGCGCTCGCGTCCATCGTGATCGTTTTCGTCGTCGCGCTCGTGGGCGCCATCCTCTTCCTGCCGCTCCTCGTCTTCAACGCGTTCTGAACGGTCCATCGCGCCCGGTATAGTGGCGCGATGGCCCGCAACGTCGAGATCAAGGCGCGCGTCGCCGACCGCGATGCGCTCGTCCGCCGCGCCGCGGCGCTCGCCACCGAAGGCCCGGTCGAGATCGCCCAGGACGACACGTTCTTCCGCTGCGAGAACGGGCGCCTCAAGCTGCGCGCGTTCGCGCAGGACCGCGGCGAGCTCATCTTCTACCGCCGCGCAGACGCGCGCGGTCCCAAGGAATCGTTCTACGTGCGCTCGCCCACGTCGTCCCCCGAGACGCTGCGCGAGTCGCTGGCGCTCGCGTACGGCGTTGCCGGGCGGGTGAAGAAGGCGCGCACGCTGTATCTCGCGGGGCGCACGCGCATCCATGTCGACCGCGTCGAGGGCTTGGGCGACTTCGTCGAGCTCGAAGTGGTGCTCGCGGACAGCGAGAGCGCGGAAGAAGGCATGCGCGAGGCGCACGATCTCATGGAGAGGCTCGGGATCGAGTCGGCCGATCTGGTCGAGGGCGCCTATGTAGACTTGTCCGCCTCCAAGGAGAGTCCATGCTGACCGCCACATGCCACTGCGGCGCCGTGCGGGTGGAAGTCCCGCGCAAGCCGCGAACGCTGACCGATTGCAATTGCTCCATTTGCCGGCGCTACGGGCCGCTGTGGGCGTACTACCGCGCCGACCAGGTCAAGCTGATCGCCGCGCCGAAGGCAACCCAATCCTATTCCTGGGGCCGCAAGGCACTGAGTTTCGTGCGCTGCGCGACTTGCGGCAGCATCATGTGCTGGCTGCGCGCGGAACCGCGCAAGGTCACCTATACCGGCGTCAACGCGCGCAACTTCGATCCGCCCATCCTCGGATCCGTGCGCGTGCGCAGGCTGGATGGCGCGGACACCTGGAGGTATCTCGACTGATGCGTGCGCTCGAGCCCTCCGATCCCCTCGCCCGCGACATCCTTGCGCGCGAGGAAGCCTTGCTGCAGCCCGA
This sequence comes from uncultured Alcaligenaceae bacterium, assembly GCA_964543615.1. Taxonomy (GTDB): domain Bacteria; phylum Pseudomonadota; class Gammaproteobacteria; order Burkholderiales; family Casimicrobiaceae; genus VBCG01. The sequence goes on from CAZIZD010000024.1 coordinate 4,045, forward strand.
CGTGCGCAAGTCGCATGAGCTCGTCGATTCCCTGGCCGACGAGTTCATCGAGTTCGGCACGTCCGGCCGCGCGTACTCGAAGCAGGACCTGGTCGAGGCGCTGAAGGCCGAGTCGCCGAGCCGCCTGACGACATCGCACGTGCGCGTGTTCTCCGTCGCGGAGAACGTGGTGCTCGTCGCCTACATGATCGAGCAGCACGGCGCTCCGCCGCGCCACACGCTGCGCAGCTCGCTGTGGGAGCGCAGGCACGGGACGTGGCAGATGGTGTTCCACCAGGGGACACACACCGACGACCCCCACGCCGCCGCGTGATCGGCCCGCGCTGCGTCGTCGTCGGCACCAGCGGCGCGGGCAAGAGCACGTTCGCGCGCAAGCTCGCGTCGCGCCTTCGCGCGGACCATGTCGAGCTCGACGAGCTTCACTGGGACGCAAACTGGACCGAGCGCGAGCAGGCGGACTTCGAGGCACGCGTCGCCGCGCGCACGGCGGGCGAACGCTGGGTGGTCGACGGCAACTATTCGTCGGTGCGTCACGTAACGTGGGCGCGCGCCACCGACATCGTGTGGCTCGACTTCAGCCGCGCGGTCGTGTGGTCGCGCGTGATCCGAAGGACCTTCCGGCGCGCTGCCACGCGTGAGACCTTGTGGGCGGGCAATCGCGAGTCGCTCGCCCGCGCGCTCTTCGCGAAGGACAGCATCCTCCTGTGGTCCTTCACGACCTACGGCAAGAACCGCACGAAGTACGCCGCGGCAAGCACGAGCGGCGAGCACCCCCACCTGCGCTGGCACGTGCTGCGCGCACCGCGCGAGGCGGAGCGGCTCCTTCGCGCGGTCCCGTAGCGCGGGGCGTTGCGCCTGGATGGCTTTGCGTTCACGATGCGCGCTTTGCCACCCGGAGGAGCTGCCATGGCCCTGCAATTCCTGCGAATCGCGGTCGTGTACCTGTTCGTCGGTGCAACGCTTGGCTTGTACATGGGCATCACGGAAAGGTTCACGCTCGCCCCGGTGCACGCGCACTTGCTCCTGCTGGGCTGGGCATCGCTCGCACTGGCCGGGATCGTGTACCACCTCTACCCGGGCGCGTCCTCCACGCGACTCGCGCGGCTTCACTTCTGGCTGCACAACCTGGGCCTGCCCGTCTTCATGATCGGGCTCGGCATGATGCTCACCGGCACCGGCGGCGCTGGGCCCATCGTGGGAATCGCGGCGATCGTCGTGCTGTGCGGGCTCGGCTTGTTCGCATTGAACATCCTCATGAACGCCAAGCCCGCCCAACCATGAATCTCGCCGCGGTCGAGATCAAGGCCTTCGTGCCCGCACGCGACTTTGCGCGCTCCAAAGCGTTCTACGAGGCAATCGGCTTCGAGATTCCGTACAGCGACGACGACATCGCCTACGTGCGATACGGCGAGACCGCGTTCCTCCTGCAGAACTTCTACGTGCCGGAGCTCGCCGCCAACTTCATGATGCACCTGCTGGTCGAGAACGCCGACGACTGGCATGCGCATGTGAGCGCGTCGGGCGTGGCCGAACGCTTCGGCGTGCGCATCGGCCCGCTCGAGGACCAGCCGTGGGCCATGCGCGACTTCGTCCTGTTCGATCCGTCGGGCGTCCTGTGGCGCATCGCGCACAATACGCCGCGAAGCTGACGTTCCCATCCACCCTCATCGAGGACCGACCATGCCCAAGGCCTACTGGGTCTCCACCTACCGCGCCATCCACGATCCGGGCAAGCTCGCCGCTTACGCGAAGCTCGCCGGTCCCGCCATCCAGGCGAACGGCGGCCGCTTTCTCGCGCGCAGCACCGCCGTGAAGGCGTACGAGCTGGGTGTCCTGCAACGCACCGTGCTGGTCGAGTTCGACAGCGTCGAGCAGGCCATTGCCACGCACGACAGCCCCGCCTACCAGGAGGCGCTGCGCGCACTGGGCGACGGCGTCGATCGCGACCTGCGCATCGTCGAGGGCGCTTAGCGGGCGATGCGGCGACGCGCCTTCCTGGCGCTTGCGGCGGCGCTTGCGCCGCTGCGCGCTCTTGCGAACGCTACCGAACGCGCGTGGTACGAAGCCGCGGTGGCGATGAAGCGGCTCGCGGAGTCGTGGGGCGACCAACCCTATGGCGCGGTGCTCGTGCTCGACGGCGCCCAGGTCGGCGACGGACCGAGCCGCGTCGTCAAGGATCGCAATCCGGATGCACATGCAGAACGCGTGGCCATCCGCGACGCGCAGCGAAGGCTCGGGCGCACGCAGCTCGACGGCGCCATCCTCTACTCCACTTCACGTCCGTGCCCGCTTTGCGAGGCCGCGGCCGCGGCGGCGGGCGTGTCGAGGATGATCTACGGCGAGGCGCTCACGGACGCGGGTGCACCCCGGCGTTGACGTAGACTTCCCGTGTCCCGAGCGGCCCGTCCTGGAACGGAGTCCACCATGCTAGAACTACGCCCCTGCTGCGAGTGCTGCGGCCTCGATCTCGCTCCCGACCGGGACGACGCGCGCATCTGCTCGTTCGAGTGCACGTTCTGTGCGCCGTGCGCGGAGAACATCCTGCATGGCACATGCCCCAATTGCGGCGGCGAGCTCGTGAGGCGGCCCAGGCGCCCCGCGGCGAAGCTCGCGACCAGTCCCGCGTCCACGAGGCGCATCGTCAAGCCGCATGGCTGCAACGCGTAGGAGCATCATCGTGTGCCGCAACATCCGCATCCTCTTCAACTTCGCGCCGCCGGTGACCGACGACGAGATTCGCGCCGCGGCGTTGCAGTACGTCCGCAAGGTGAGCGGCTTCGCCAAGCCGTCGCAAGCCAACGAGGCCGCGTTCCAACGCGCGGTGGACGAGATCGCCCGGGCCACGGCAGGTCTCATGGCCGACCTGCGGACGAATGCCCCACCCCGCGATCGCGAAGAAGAAGCCGCCAAGGCGCGCTCGCGCGCGGCGTACCGGTACGCCCCGCGTTAGCGCAGGCGCGGGCCGGGCCCGCGACAACTTGATCGCTACAACCGGCCGCGCGATGCGGCTGGCGCAGTTCCTGCTGGATGACGGTCCACTGCAAGCGCTGCATAACCGACAACAGCAAGGAAGCCTGCGATGACCTTCGACGAGATGCTCGAGCAAGCCTGGAACGATCATGCCGACCACGCCGCTGCCGTGGCCGACCGCCTCGTGGCGGCAGCCGCAACGATCACATCGGCGGAGCAGCTTGCGCCGTTCGCGCGCATCGTGACCCATGTTTTCGGCGAGCACCTGGGCGATTGCGAGCGCGGCGTCAGCCTGCTCAACTCGTTGCGGCGGCTTCCCGCGTACACGGACACGCCGGAAGCGGGCGGCATCGTGACGCGCGGCGTCGCAACATTGCGCTTCCTGGGCGGCGACGGCACGGCCGCGACGGCGCTCGCCCTCGAAGACCGCGCCTCCGCGTTGGCGACCGCGGCCTCGGCACTGTCCGCCCGCAACGAATACCGCCGCGCCCTCGACGCCTACGCGGATGGCGTGCGCCTCGCGCCTTCGCTTCCACCCAACTCCCCTGCATTCCGCGCGCTCGCCATCGGCGGCAACAACCTGGCCGTCGCGCTGGAAGAGAAGGCCGGCCGGACCGACTACGAGACCGCCGGGATGGTCGCGGCCGCGCGCGGCGGGCTCGCGTTCTGGCGCAAGGCCGGCACGTGGCTCGAGGAAGAGCGCGCCCTCTACCGGCTTGCGCGCAGCCTGCTCGCGGCAGGACAGCCCGGCGAGGCCGTGCTCTGCGCACAGCAATGCGCGCAGATCTGCGAGAGCAACGACGCGCCGGCGTTCGAGCGCTTCTTTGCGAGCGCGGTGCTCGCCCGCGCATTGCGCGAGGACGGCCGCAGCGGCGACTACAGGAAAGTGCGCCACGACGCGCTCAACTGGTTCGACACCGTGCCCGACGACGAGCGCGAGTGGTGCGAGTCCGACCTCGCGGAGCTCGCCTACTGACGCGAGGGCGCGAGCGGCTACAATCCCCGTGGAAGTTCAACGGGGGAGTTCATGGCGCTCACGCGCCGCGTCACGATCGTGACGGCCACGATGCTGTCCGCGCCCGGCGTGCTGATGGCGGCGGCCGCGTGTCTGTACATCGTGTGGTCGATCGCCACCGACGCGTGGTACCGCGACTGGTTCGCAAGCTACGGCGCGCTCATGGCCGCGCTCTATGTCGCCTTCGTCGCGGGCGTGGCCGCGCTGGCCTTCATGGCGGTGAGCGGCACCCGCGGCAGGATCGCCGTGGCGCTTGTGCTCACCGGATTCGCGGCGGCGATGGCACTCGAGCTTCAACTCCATGATGAGGCGGAACGCGTGCTACCCTTGGGACTCCTGTTCGGCCCCTACGCCGCGTGGGGCGTCGCATGGCTCGTGCTGCGCACGCGACCCGCGCCGCCTGCGCATGCAGTGGAGTGGCCGGACTCCCGAATGTGACCTGCCGTCCGTGGGGCTCCGCATGAACGAAGAGACCTTCAACCTCAGCATCCGCAAGTTCCTCAAGACCGTCGGCGTCAACTCGCAGCGCGAGATCGAGAAAGCCGTCGCCGCGGCGCAAGCCAGCGGCGCGATCAAGGGCAACGAGGCGTTCCCGGCCACGATGACGCTCGAGGTCGCGGGCCTCAAGCTGCGCGCCACGTTCGACGGCAACATCGAGCTCGAGTAGGTTGGACGGCTACGAGCTCGTCCTCCAGTTCCGCGGACGCCGCGTCGAGACGGAGGACGAAGTGGGCGAGATCGAGGACGCGCTCTTCGAGCTCCTCGAGGACGGCGAGCGCTGGGACGGGCACGAGGTGCTCGCCGGTGCGCGCAACATCTCCGTGACCACGCGCGACGCGCACGCGACCTTCGCGCGCCTGGTGCCTTTCCTGTCGCGGGCGGAGCTGCTCGATCACGTGATCGCGGCGGCGCGTCCGCTTGCGGGCGACGCCTTCGTCACACTGTGGCCGCGAGGACATGCCGAAGATTTCTCGCGCCGCTAAGGAACCGGACGCAAAGCCGGCGTACCGCATGCCCACGCTCGCGGCCGACCGCGTCACGCTGCGGCCGCTGCGCGCCGACGACGTGTACGCGATCTTCGGGTTCTTCTGCGATCCTGAAGTGACGCGCTACTGGAGCCGGCCTCCCATGACGCACCTCGCGCAGGCGCGCACGCTGCTGCGCGCGATGCGCGACGGCAACCGCACGGGCGAGCGCCTGCAGTTCGGCATCGAGCGCCGCAGCGACGCAATGCTGATGGGCACCTGCACGCTCTTCAACTTCAGCCCGCAGAACCGGCGCGCGGAGGTGGGCTACGTGCTCGGCCGTCCGTTCTGGCGCCAGGGCTACATGCACGAAGCGATGCAGCGGATGCTCCGCCACGCCTTCGAGGACCTGGACCTCGTTCGCCTCGAGGCCGACATCGACCCGCGCAACCTGCCTTCCGCACGCACGCTCGAGCGGCTCGGCTTCGTGAAGGAGGGTTACCTGCGGGAACGGTGGATCGTCGCGGAGGTGGTGTCGGACACCGAGCTCTACGGACTCCTGCGGCGCGAATGGATTCGCAGCGAACCCTGATCCGGCGCGTGACGCCGGAGGACGCCGCGGCCATCGCGGCGATCTACAACCATCACGTCGCCCACACCATCGTGACGTTCGAGGAGATGCCCGTCGACGCCGCGACGATGCGCACGCGGATCGAGGAGATCGAGCGCGCGCACGCCTGGTACGTGGCCGAGATCGGCGGCCTGGTGGCCGGCTATGCGTACGCGTCGGCGTGGCGGCCGCGCAGCGCGTATCGCAAGTCGGTCGAGACCACGGTGTACCTGGGCGAATCGTTCGTAGGGCGGGGGCTCGGCACCGCGCTCTACAGCACTCTGTTGCCGGAGCTCGCGCATCGCGGATTCCACAGTGCGATGGCCGGCATCGCACTGCCGAACGCGGGAAGCGTCGCCCTGCACGAGCGCGTGGGATTCACCAAGGTCGCGCACTTCCGCGAAGTGGGATGGAAGCTCGGTCGCTGGATCGACGTCGCGTATTGGCAACGCATGCTCTAGCCCGGCGAATCATCGCGCTTCCCCAAAGGCGCGGCGCGCCCCTACAATGAAACCCCGGGGAATGCGCGAGGCGTGCGCTGGCGCGACCGCAACTGCATGGCCAACATATTCGTCTGCCTGTTCGCGGTGATGCTGTGCCTCGTCAACGCGGTCGTCTGGACGTTCTTCTCCGAAATGTTCTTCATGGGACTCGCCTGGGTGGGCGCGGCGATCTTCTGCGTGTTCCTGCAGAAGTGGTCGAAGTACTAGCTAGACCAGGCGGTTGAACCAGGCTAGCGAGAGGACGGCGGAAGCGACGGCAAGGAGCGCTGCGATGCCGGCGAAGATCGCGCTGATCTCGGTCTCCTTGCGCTCCAGCGCGAACTTGGTGTTGAGCCCCTCGTAGATCTTCTTCAGCTCCTGCGCGCTCGCGGCGTGGAAGTACTCCGCCTGCGTGATGCCGGCGATGCCCTTCAGCGTCTCCTCGTCGAAGCGCATGTAGATCGACATGCCGTCCATGTCGACCGCGCCGCCGGCCGCGGAGCCGAAGCCGACGGTGAACACGCGCACGCCGTGGTCGGCCGCCATGCGCGCCGCGTCCATGGGATCGGGGCCGGTCGTGCGGCGGCCGTCGGTAAGGAGGATGATCGCCGCCGACTTGTAGGAGCCCGGCGGCACCGGCTTCACTTCCTTCTTCTGCTCCGCCTTGAGCTTGCGCTCTTCCTTGTCCTTCTTGTCCTGTTCCCGGCGCGAGCCGAACCCGCTGCCGAAGACCTGCTGCGTGAGGTCGATGCCTTCGTCGGGGAAGAGTGTCGCGAGCGACACGATGATGCCCGAGCCGATCGCGGTATGGCGCTGCATCTCGAAGCGGTCGATCGCCGCGACCAGGTCCTCGCGGTTCTGCGTGGGCGGCTGCACGAGCACGGCCGTGCCCGCGAACGTGACGATGCCGCAGCGGATGTCGGGCGGCAGTTCCTTCACGAATTCCTTCGCGGCATTCTGCGCCGCGATCATGCGGTTGGGGTCGACGTCGGTCGCGCGCATCGACAGCGAAACGTCCATCGCCATGATGATGGTGCGCGCATCGGAGGGCAGCGTCACCACCGCGCTCGGGCGCGCCACCGCGATGAGCACGCCCGTCAATGCGAGCAGAAACAGGAGCGGCGGAATGTGACGGCGGAAACGCTGCGCGGGACCGATCGCCGCCTTCACGAGGCCGACGTTGGCGAAGCGCACCGCCTGTTTCTTCCTGCGCAGCAGTGCCACGTACGCGGCGACGAGCACCGGCACGATCAGCAGCAGCCACAGGTATTGGGGCCAGACGAAGCTCATGGGGAACGATCACTTTAGCACCGGCGGGCGAGCCTTGCCGAGATAGGCCGTACGGGGCAGACTGGGGCCATGAGGCCCCTCGCCATCGCCCTGCTCGCCGTATCCTTCACCTGCGCCGCCCAGGAGAGGCCCGACCCGGCGGCGCTGATGTCCGCGCAGCGGGAGGCGATGGCCGCCTTCGCGTTCATGGACGGCGCCTGGCGCGGGCAGGCGACGACCACGCTGCCCTCGGGCGAAAAGCGGACCATCGTGCAGACCGAGCGCATAGGACCTCTGTTGAGCGGCTCGGTCAAGGTGATCGAGGGCCGCGGCTACGATTCGGACGGCAGGACCACTTTCAACGCCCTCGGCATCATCTCGTACGACGTCGGGAAGAAGGCGTATACGATGCGCTCGTACGCGATGGGTTTCTCGGGGGACTACCCCGTGACTCGCACCGCGGACGGGTTCTCGTGGGAGATCCCCGCCGGCCCGGCCACGATCCGCTACACCGCAGTAGTGAAGGACGGCAAGTGGATCGAAGTCGGCGATCGGATCGTGCCAGGTTCCGATCCCGTGCGATTCTTCGAGATGCGGCTCACGCGCATCGCAGACAGCGAATGGCCCAGCGGCGGCGCCATTCCGCCCAAATAGACAAGCCGCACGAGGGGAAGCGTAATGGTGTTGTGTCCGGTCGCGATCGCGGTAGGCTGCAGGAAATGCCCGGTGTTCAAGGTCTGCCCCGTGAAGGGCGTCATCGGGGACTACAAGCCGGACGTCGAGGCGACGCAGCCGCTGCCCCCCGCGGGCAAGCCGGCCAAGGCCGCGAAGACGCGCGGCAAGAGCGGGAAGTCCCGCAAGCGCTAGGACCGCTCTTGCACTGGCGGCTACTGGCCGACGCGACGGTCGCCTTCCACTTCGCATTCATCGTTTTCGTGGTGATGGGCGGACTGCTCGTGCTGCGATGGCCGCGCCTCGCCTGGGTGCACGCGCCCGCGGTCGCGTGGGTCGTGTACCTGGAGCTCACGGGCGCCATCTGCCCGCTCACGCCGCTAGAGAATGCGTTCCGCGCACGCGCCGGAGAGGCGGGCTATGCCGGCGGCTTCATCGACCATTACTTGATGCCGGTCATCTACCCCGCGGGCCTCACGCCGCATATTCAGGCGCTGCTGGGGATGGGCGTGCTGGCGGTCAATCTCGCGGTGTACGCCCTGGCCGTGCGCCGCCATCGAACTCGAGTCCAGGGGGGGAGCCCATGACCTACGCCGCGATCACCGGATGGGGGCATTGCATGCCCCCGGCGATCTTGAGCAACGCCGATCTCGCCACGTTCCTCGACACCGACGACGCGTGGATCACGCAGCGCACGGGCATCCACGAGCGGCGCGTGTCGCACGTCACGGGCCTCGAGCTCGCGCGGGTCGCGTCGATGCGGGCGCTCGCGTGCGCGGGGCTCGCCGCCTCGGACCTCGACCTCATCGTCTACGGCAGTTGCAGCAACGACGAGCACATTCCCAACTCGGCGTCGGGGCTGTCGCTGTCGATCGGCGCGGGCCACGCCGCAGCCATGGACGTCAACACCGCGTGCACGAGCTTTCTGTATGGGCTTTCCAGCGCGACCGCGATGATCCGCACGGGTGTCGTGAAGCGCGCGCTGATCGTCGGGGTCGAGATGATCTCGCCGTTCATGGACTGGCACAACCGCAACGTCGCGGTGCTGTTCGGCGACGGCTGCGCGGCGGTGGTCCTCGAAGCGAGCGACGAGGAGTCCGGCGTGCTCGCCGAGAAGCTCGGCTGCTATTCGGAAGCGCGCGGCATCCTGCGCGTGCGTGGCAGTGGCCTTGCCTACGGCTACGCGGGCAACGTGACCTACGGCGACACGCTGTGGGACTTCGACGGCCAGGAGATCTTCAAGCGCGCGGTCTCGGGCATGGGCGAGGCCGCGACAGAAGCGCTGCGTCGCAGCGGCAAGACCAGCGCCGACATGGACCTCGTGGTGCCGCACCAGGCGAACCTGCGCATCATCGAGTTCGTGGCCAAGCGCGCGGCGATTCCGATGGACAAGGTGTTCGTGACGGTGCACAAGTACGGCAACATGTCCGCGGCGACGGTGCCCGTCGCGCTCGTCGAGGCGCTCGAAGCGGGGCGCGTGATCCCGCATGGCCTGCTGCTCACGCCCGCCTTCGGCGGCGGCCTCACGTATTGCGCGCACGTGATCCGCTGGGGCGAGCGCGTGACGCCCAAGGACGCGAGCGACGCGCAACTCGCGCCGTGCGATCGCAGCGCGCTCGAGATCGTCAAAGACATCATGTCCCGGCGCGATGCGCACGGGCGGTCCCTCGCGGGCCTGTCGGTTCCGGTGTAGCGGCGTCTCCAAGGCCGCACGGCGCGATCGGCGCCTGACGCCGGACCGCGTGACGCGCTAGCTCTCCGCGGCGTGCTCGCGCGCCAGCGCGAGCACCTGCCGGTGCACGTAGTCCGCGGTCAGCAGGCGCTCGCGGCGCTCGCCGCTCGCCACCCGGTCCGCCCATTCCAGCAGGTCGTCGCGCGCCCACGCGAGATGCCGGGCGGCGTGAGGATCGCCCGCCTGCGCGCACAGTCGCCATGCGGCGATGCGGGCTTCCAGTGGCCAAGGCACCCGGTCGAGGGCCTCCGGCCGGTCGAGCGCGTCGAGGTCCGCCGCGACGCGCGCAGCGGCGCCAGCGTCCCCGCCCTGCAGCGCCGACGCGGCAGCGCGCACCCGCGCGACGCCGATTTCGTTGACCCGGCCCTGCAGCTCGCACAGGGTCACGAATTCCGTCCACGCTGCGTGCGCCGCCGCCCAGTCGCCGCGCGCATCGTCGATCAACGCCAGGGAGGCCGTCGCGCGCCGCGCCCAGTCGTGGCTCGCGCCCTTGCGATAGAGCGCCAGCGCTTCGCTCACGTGCGCCCGTGCGTCGTCGAACGCGCCGCGGCGGTAGGCGATCTCCCCGAGCCGGTCGAGGGCACCCGCCTCGCCCATGAGCATGCCCGCCGCCCGGGAGACCGCCAGCTCCCGCTCCGCATGGCGCACGGCCGCGTCGAAGTCGCGCTGCATCGTCGCGATCCGCGCACTGTTGCCTACGCAGCTCGCCTCGAGCCGCAGGTCCTGCAGTGCCTGCGCGCGCCGTTCGGCGATCCGCAGCACCCCGGCGGCCGGGCCGTAGCGCGCCAGCGCCATGTCGGTGGTGAAGGCGATCAGCAGTAACTGGACCTCCAGCGACCGGAGGGCGCGCGAGCGCGCCTCCGGCGGCTCCCGTCGTAGCGCCCGCAACGCCCGAGCCAGTTCGCCCCGGGCGGCGGCGCGGTCCCCGCGCTGGTGCGCGAGCCAGGCGAGTTCCCCGCGCGCCATGTTGACGTGGCGCACGTTCCCCGCCCGCGTGCCGACCTCGATAGCCTCGCGGGCGAGGGTCTCGGCCCGCGCGTAGTCGGAGACGCGGTCGGCGGCGACGGCCGCAAGGGCGAGCACCTCCGAGCGCAGGTAGTCGTCGTCGAGTTCGTCGGCGATGCGCTGCATCTGCGCGATCTCGGCCGCCTCCGCGGGGCGGTCAGCCAGCATGTCGAGCGCGCTGCGGCGCATGTTGCGTACCTTGTACACGGCGCGCGCGGACGCGGCGTGGGCGAACGAGAGCGCGCGGTCCGCGCCCGCCAGCGCCACGGAGAACGCGGCACCCCGGGCGGCGGCCTCGGCCGCGCGCGCGAACCAGTCGAACGCCTGCGCGTCGAGGCCGGCCCGCGCGTAATGCTCCGCTGTCACGGCGAGGTACTCGCTCGCGCGGTCGCCCGTGCGCTCGGCGAGCCACGCCGCGACTTCGGCGTGGCCGGCGCGGCGCTGCGACGGCAGCACCGCGTCGTAGCTCACCTGGTGCAGCAGGTGGTGGTGGAACGACTGCTCGACGCTGTCGGCGAAGGCGCTCTCCGGTCGCGCGCGGACCATGCCGCGGCGCTCGAGCCACGGCAGCTGCGCGTCGCTGCCGGGACGCAGGCGGTCGAGCGCCGCGTCCCAGAACACGGGTCCGATCACGCTCGCGGCGAGCAGCGCCTCGCGCTCCTCCGCGGCGAGCGATTCGAGTCGCGCCTGCAGCACGCCCACCAGCGTGGCCGGCACGCGCGTCGCCGCGAGCCGCGCCTCGTCGACACGCCAGGCGTCGGCCGCGACGGCGATCGTCCCGTCGTCGATCAGCATGCGCACCAGTTCTTCGATGTAGAAGGGATTGCCCTCCGCCTGCCGGTCAACCAGCGCGACCAGCGCGGCCGAGGGCGGCGACACGCGCGCGAGCAGCGCGTGGGTGAGATCGGTGCGTGCGGTGTCGGCGAGCACCGCGAGCGGCACGACGCGGTGGTCCGGCAGGGCGTCCTGCCACTCCGGATGCCGCTCGATCAGCAGTGGCCGGGCACCCGCGACGACGAGCAGCGGCAGGTCCGGCGTGCGTAGAAGCGTGCGCAGCGCGGCGAGCGAGGCCTCGTCCGCCCAGTGCAGGTCGTCGGCGAGCAGCACCACGGGCGAGCCGTCGCTCGCGGCCAGGCGCGTGAACCAGCGCACCAGCACGTCCACTGCCCGGTCCCGCAGCAGCCGCGGGTCGTCCCGGAAACCCGCGAGATCCGGGTGATCGCCGAAGTCGAAGCCGATGAGCTGCCCCAGGGCCGCCGGCGACGGGTCGTGCGGCTGCGTGAGCCAGGGACCCAGCCCGTCCATGAGCTTGCTTCGCGCGACGTCCGCGGAATCACCGTCGGCGATCTCGAGCCGCCACGCGACGAGCGTGCGCAAGAGGCCGTAGGGCTGCGCCATCGCCGTCGAATCGACGCGCGCGACGAACAGCCATACTGCCGCGCGCTGCGCAGCGATGCGCTCGCGAAACTCGTGCAGCAGGCGGCTCTTGCCTAAGCCCGGGTCGCCCAGCAGCGTGACCGCGCGGGGGGCGCGCTGCCGGCGCACTTCGTCGAGCGCGTCCTGCAGCAGCGCGAGCTGGCCGCCGCGCCCTATGAAAGGAGTGGCGACACCTTCGATCCCGCGACCGCGCCCCTCGAAGGCTTGCGGCCGCCGGCCCTCGACCAGCCACGTGCGCATCGGCGTGGCGAGGCCCTTGACGGCGATCGGGTCCTGCGCTTGGACGTCGAAGAGCCCGCGCACGAGGCCGTAGGTGTCGTGACTGATGCGCAGGCCGCCCGGTGGTGCCGTCTGCTCCATCCGGGCCGCGATGTGCACGGCGAGGCCGTGCAGCGAGTTCTCGCCGTCGACACCGCCCCCGCGCAGCACCGTGCCGGTGTGGATGCCGACGCGGACGCCGAAATCCGGGTGGCCGTGCTCGGCCAGGAGCTGGGCGGCGAGCCGCCGTCCTTCCGCGAGCAGGTCGAGTCCGCAGGCGACCGCGCGCTCGGCGTCGTCCTCGCGTGCGCCGTCCGCGCCGAACGCGGCCGTCAGGCTGTCGCCCGCGTAACTCAGCACCTCGCCGCCGCGCGCGCGCACGATGGCGGAGAGCGCCGCCAGCGCGCCGCCGAGCGTCCGCTGCGCGGCCTCGGGATCGAGCCGGCCCACGAGCTGCGTCGAACCCACGAAGTCGAGGAACAGCACGCTGACCTGCCGCAGCTGCCGGGCGGGCGCCCGTCCTTCCCGTCGCGCGTCCGCGAGTGCCTTGCGCAACGGCGCGAGCGCCGCTTCCACGACCGAGTCGCCGAGCGTCGGGCGCTGCGCCTCGAGCGCGGCGATCGCAGCGGTAAGAGACGTGATGCGATCAGTCACCGGCCTAGGTGCTGACGAGCTTCCGGTGCGCCTGCACGCTCATCAGCACGCCGAGCCCGATGAACAGCGAGACGAGCGCGGTGCCGCCGTACGACACGAGCGGCAGCGGCACGCCCACCACCGGCAGGATGCCGCTCACCATGCCCATGTTCACGAAGACGTAGGTGAAGAACATGAGCGTGATGGCGCCTGCGAGCAGGCGCGCGAACAGCGTGGACGCGTTGGCCGTGATCACCATCGCGCGGCCGATGAGCAGGATGTAGAGGATGAGGAGGATCGCGTTGCCGATGAGGCCGAACTCCTCGCCGAACACCGCGAAGATGAAGTCGGTGTGGCGCTCGGGCAGGAAGTCGAGGTGCGTCTGCGTGCCGTTGAGCCATCCCTTGCCGATGGTCCCGCCGGAGCCGATGGCGATCGACGCCTGCGTGGAGTGGTAGCCCGCGCCGAGCGGATCGCGCGATGGATCGAGGAACGACAGGATGCGCTCGCGCTGGTAGCCGTGCATGTGCGTCCACGCGAGCGGCGCCGCCGCCGCGCCCGCGACCACCAGGCCACCGATGACCTTCCACGACAGCCCCGCGAGGAACAGCACGTAGAAACCCGATGCCGCGATGAGGAGCGCCGTTCCGAGATCGGGCTGGCGCTTGATGAGGAACACCGGCACCACGATCAGGACCGCCGCCACGACGAAGTCCTGCCAGCGGATGCGGCCCTCGAATTTCTGGAAGTACCAGGCGAGCATGAGCGGCAGCGCGATCTTCATGAGCTCGGAGGGCTGGATGCGCACGATGCCGAGGTTGAGCCAGCGCCGCGAGCCGTTGACGACGATGCCGAACACCGCGACCCCCACCAGCAGCAGCACGCCGGCGACGTAGAGCGGCACCGCGACGCGCGCGAGCGTCTGCGGCGGGATGTTCGCGACGATCCACATGAGCACCAGCGCAAAGCACAGCGACATGACCTGGTTGGTCACCCGCGTCATGCTCTGGTCCGCGGCCGAGAACAGCGTGACGAGCCCCACGCCCACGAGCATCATCGCGCAGCCGAACAGGAAGTTGTCGATGCGCCGCGTGAGCACCTCCCACGCGCGGGCGGCGATCTCGAGGAGCGGCATGCGGGGTGCGTCAATCGCTCTCATCTTCGCTCGCTTGTCCCGGCACGGCCACCGCGGCACCCGGCTCGGTGCGCCCGGTGAGCGCGTACTCCATCACTTTGCGCGCGATCGGCGCCGCGGCCTGCGCGCCGAAGCCGCCGTTCTCGACCAGCACCGCGAGAGCGATCCTGGGCTTCTCCGCGGGCGCGTAGGCAATGAACCACGCGTGATCGCGCAGGCGCTCGTCGACCTTGCTGTGCACGTACTTCTCGCCCTTGAGCGAGAACACCTGCGCGGTGCCGGTCTTGCCGCCCGACGTGAACGGCGCGCCCTTGAAGGCGGCGGCGCTCGTGCCTTCCTTGTTCACGCCGACGAGCGCGTTCTTGATGAGCGCGATGTGCTCGGGCCGGGCGGCGATCGTGTGCGTGGGCGTGGGCGCGACGGAGCGCTCCTCGCCGGTGCGCAGGTTGACGATGTTCTTCACGAGGTGCGGCTTGAACGCGACGCCGTCGTTGGCCACGATGGCCATCGCGTTGGCGAGCTGCATCGGCGTGAACGCGTTGTAGCCCTGGCCGATGCCTGCGGAGATCGAATCGCCGAGATACCACTTGCGGTGCTCCTCGCGGTACTTCTCGCCCGCGAAGCGCGTGCGCTTCCATTCGCGCGACGGCAGGATGCCGGGAAGCTCGCCCTCGATGTCCACGCCGGTCTTGTGCCCGAAGCCGAGCTGGTTCAGGAAGCGCGCCGTGTCGTCGATGTCGGTCTCGCTCGCGAGGATGTAGTAGTACGTGTCGCACGACACGACGATCGACTTGTACATGTCGACCGACCCGTGGCCGCCGGGCTTGTCGTCGCGAAAGCGGTACGAGGAGCCCGGCAGCTGGAAGAAGCCGGGGTCGCTCACCGAATATTGCGGCGTGCGCTTGCCGCTGGTCAGCGCGCCCAGCGCGAGGAACGGCTTGATGGTGGAGCCCGGCGGGTACGCGCCGCGCAAAGGACGGTTGAGGAGCGGCTTGTCGGGGGACTCGTTCAAGAGCTCCCAGTTCGCGGGGTCGATGCCCTCGACGAACAGATTGGGGTCGTAGCCGGGCTTGCTCACGAACGCGAGGATGTCGCCGGTGGACGGGTCGATCGCAACCAGTGCACCGCGACGGTCGCCGAACGCCTGCTCGCCCACTTCCTGCAGCTTGATGTCGAGGGAGAGCCGTAGGTTGTTGCCTGCAACCGGCGGTGAGCGCGACAGCGTGCGCACCGCGCGGCCGCCGGCATCGATCTCGACTTCCTCCACGCCCGTGGTGCCGTGCAGCTCGCGCTCGTAGGAGAGCTCCACGCCCACCTTGCCGATGTAGTCGGATCCCTTGTAGTTGGCGGTCTCGTCCCACGACGCGATGCGCTCGAGATCGCGGTCGGTGATGCGCCCGATGTAGCCGATCACGTGCGAGGCCACCTCGCCGTACGGGTACTGGCGGAAGAGCCGCGCCTTGATCTCCACGCCCGGGAAGCGGTAGCGGTTGACCGCGAAGCGCGCGACCTCCTCGTCGGTGAGTCGCGTGCGCAGCGGCATGCTCTCGAAGTTCTTGGACTCGTCGAGGAGCTTCTTGAAGCGCTTGCGGTCGCGCGGCTGGATGTCGACGATGGTCGCGAGCTCGTCGATGGTCGCTTCGAGATTGCGGATCTTCGAGGGCGTGAGCTCGAGCGTGTAGGCCGAGTAGCTTTGCGCGAGGATCACGCCGTTGCGGTCGGTGATGACGCCGCGGTTGGGCACGATGGGCACGATCGCGACGCGGTTGGACTCCGCCAGCGTGCGGTAGTGATCGTGCTGGAAGACCTGCAGGTACACGAAGCGCGCGAACAGCGCGCCGAATGCCGCGAGCGCGAGCACGCCGGCGATCACGAGGCGGCGGCGGAACAGGAAGACCTCGCGCT